>CALLQH010000293.1 GCA_938014945.1 uncultured bacterium
CGCGTGGTGTCGAGTTGCAGCGGCGGTGGCGCGGGAATGCCGTGGCGGACGAGCAGTTCCAGGACGGCGAATTCGTGGGCCGCCGATTGCGGATCGGCCGCGAGATTCACAGGACCCGGCAGGCGCAGGATCACCGTGCGCTCGCCCTCTCCGCCTTCGAGATCCAGCGCGATCATGGTCGCCGAAACGCCGCCGTCGAGGACGCGGTGGGCGACAAGCCGGGCGGCGGGATCGAGGCGGGCGGCGACGGCGGCCAGGGCCGCATCATCGGGCAGGGCGGCTTGCCCGCTCACAGCCCCTCGGCGATGTGGTCGTAGAGGGCGGCCGTCACCTCCGGCTCGCGCCCGAACCAGGCGGCAAAGCCGGGACGCGCCTGGTGCAGCAGCATGCCTAAGCCGTCGACGCAGCGCAGGCGGCGCGCCGCGGCATCCTTCAGCAGGGCGGTCTGCAGCGGCACATAGACAAGGTCGTAAACCACGGCATCGCCGGGCAGGGCATCGAGCGCGATCTCCAGCGGCGGCTGGCCCGCCATGCCGAGCTGGGTGCCGTTGACCAGCAGGCCTGCGCCGTCGAGCGCATCGGACCGTGCGTCCCAGGCGATGGCGCGCACCGCGGGCCCGAAGCCATCGGCCAGCGCCTGCGCCCTCTCCAGGGTGCGGTTGGCAAGGCGGATCTCCGGCACGCCGGCATCGAGCAGGGCGACGATCACGGCGCGGCTCGCCCCGCCCGCGCCCAGCAGCACGGCGGGGCGCTTCGACGGCCAGCCCGGTGCGCGCGCCTCCAGGTTCTCGATGAAACCAAAAGCATCCGTGTTGCTGACGGCAAGGCTGCCGTCCCCGCGCACGACCACCGTGTTGGCCGCACCGATGCGGCGCGCGGTGTCATCGGCATGGTCGGCCAGCGCCAGGGCGCGTTCCTTGTGCGGCAGGGTGACATTGCAGCCCTTCATGCCGAGTGCCGCCAGGCCGCGCAGCGCCGCCTCGAAGTTCTCGGGCGCAACGGCAAGCGGCACATAGGCGCCGTCGATGCCGTAAGCCTCCAGCCAGAAGCCGTGCAGGCGCGGCGAGCGCGAGTGGGAGACCGGCCAGCCCATGACGCCCGCAACCGCGGCCTTGCCCGTGATGCTCATGACGGCAGTTCCCCCAGCGCGCGAAGCTGTTCCATCACCGCGACCATGGGCAGGCCGACGATGGCGTAGAAATCGCCCTTGATGGCGGAGAAGAGCTGCAGGCCGCGCCCCTCGACCTGGTAGCAGCCGACACTCGACAGCGCGGCATCGCCGATGGCCCGGAGGTAATCATCGAGGAAGCCGTCCGAGAACGTCCGCATGGTCATGTGGGCGACCGCGGTGTGGTGCCAGATGCGCTGTTCGTCACGCACCAGCACGGCGCTGGTGACGAGGCTGTGGGTACGGCCGCGCAGGGCGAGAAGCTGTTCGCGCGCGGCCGCCATGTCGGGCGCCTTGTCGAACCAGCGGCCTTCGCATTCCAGCATCGAATCGGCACCCAGAACGATGGCGCCGGGCTGGCGCGCGCTGACCCGGCGGGCCTTCAGTTCGGCCAGCGCCTCGGCGGCGCGCTCCACCGGCGCGCCCTCGGCCTTCAGCGCATCCTTGACCGCGTCCTCATCCACATTGGCGGCATCGACACCGAAGACGACGCCCGCGCCTTCCAGCATGGCGCGCCGGCCCGCACTCTTGGAGGCAAGGACAAGCGTCATGGCAGGGCTCCGAAACGCTCCTGGTAGAGCACCATGATCGCCGCGGCGGTTTCCTCGATCGAGCGGCGCGTCACGTCGATCACCGGCCAGGCGTGTTTCTCGTAGAGGCGGCGGGCCTGGGCGATCTCCTGGCGCACGGCGTCCGGCGCGATGTAGTCGGTCTCCTCGTCCTGCTTCAGCATGGTCATGCGGTTGCGCCGCACCTGTACCAGGCGGTCCGGGCTCTGGTGCAGGGCGACGATCAGCGGACGGCTCGCGGCCAGCAGTTCCTCGGGCACGGCGACGCCGGGCACGATCGGCACGTTGGCGGCCTTCAGGCCCCGGTTGGCGAGATAGAAGCAGGTCGGCGTCTTGGAGGTGCGCGAGACGCCGACAACGATGATGTGCGCCTCGTCGAGATCGAAGGGCGACTGGCCGTCGTCGTGGCGCAGCACGTATTGAATGGCGTCCATGCGCTGGAAGTAGTCGGCATCCAGCGCATGCTGGCCGCCGGGCTGGCCCTTCACCGGCTGGCCGAGATAACTCGAGAGCACGCCGAGCACGGGATCGAGCACCGGCACGCAGGGCACGCCCAGGCGCTGGCAGCCGGCGGTGAGTTGATCGCGCCGCGCCGGATCGACCATGGTGTAGATGACGACGCCGGGATCGGCCTCGATGCCCGCCAGCACCCGGTCCATCTGGCGCGCGCTGCGCACCAGCGCCCAGACATGCTCGATCGCCTCGACGGCCTCGAACTGCGCGACGGCGGCGTGCGCAACCGAGAGAATCGTCTCGCCGGTGGCGTCCGACACCAGGTGGAAATGGAAGTCCTTGATCATCTTCCTGTGGATCGGTCCTGTGGATCAGATCGCGGGTGGCGGGGATAACTGGCCGGTTTCGCACCGGCCCGCAAGTCCCATCCCTTTCCCGCGGTTTCCACACAGGCTGCCTCCCCATGGGGACAGGAAGACCCGGCCCGTTGTGGATCGCCCCTGCGCGCGACCCGGCCGGAACGGGTTGTCCACGAGAACTCCACAGGGCCTTCGCGTCACGACTCGCCGGGTGAGCGCGGGTTTCAGGAGATTCACAGGTTGCCGGGCCCGATCCTGCCCCCAGGGCGCACAGCCCTGTTCACAGATGCCGGGACAGCATTCGATCCCCGGTTTCAAGCCGACCCACTACCACCACAAGATTCTTAAGATTCTTCCCTTTAGTGTAGAGGGACGGTGTATCCCGACAGCCCATGAGCACCATGACCGACGTTCCGACCAAGCCCCTGCTTGCCGCCCTGAAGGGTGAGCGCCGCCAGCCCGTGCCGATCTGGCTGATGCGCCAGGCAGGACGTTACCTGCCGGAGTACCGCGAGCTGCGCGCCAGCGCCCCGGACTTCCTGGCCTGCTGTAACGATCCCGAGATGGCGGCCGAGATCACCCTGCAGCCGATCGCCCGCTTTGGCCTCGATGCCGCCATCGTCTTTTCCGACATCCTGATCGTGCCCCATGCCATGGGCCAGACCGTGCGTTTTGCCGCGGGCGAGGGGCCGCTGCTGGAGCCGCTCGACATCGCCATGCTCGACACCTTCGCGCCAGAGAAGGCGGTGGAGGGCAACCTGCCGCTCTTCATGACGCTCGCCCGGGTCAAGGCGGCACTCGATCCGGCGACCACCCTGATCGGCTTTGCCGGGGCGCCCTTCACCCTGGCGGCCTACATGATCGACGGGCGCGGCGGCGGTGAGTTTCCCGCGACCCGCGCCCTGATGGTCGACGAGCCGCCGATGATGGACCGCATCATCGCCGTGCTGGTGGAGGCGGTCGCCGCCCTGCTGATCGCCGAGATCGATGCCGGTGCCGAGGCCGTGCAGCTTTTCGATTCCTGGTCGGGCCTGCTGGAGGGTCCGGCCTTCGAACGCTGGTCCATCGCCCCGGCGCGCGCGATCGTCGCGAAGATCCACGAGGCCCGCCCGGGCGTACCCGTGATCGGCTTCCCGCGCGGCGCAGGCGCGGGTTATGCCGCCTATGCACGGGAAACGGGGGTGGACGCCATGCAGTTCGATCAGGAAACCGATGTCGCCGTGATGGCCGGGCTGCAACAGAGCCTGCCGGTGCAGGGCAACCTCGACCCCGAAGCCCTGCTCGAAGGCGGCGCGCGCATGGAGCGCGAGGCGCTGGCGCTGCTCGAGGCGTTGAAGGGCGGCCCGCATGTCTTCAACCTGGGTCATGGCGTGATCAAGGAAACCCCGCCCGAGCATGTTGCCCACCTGGTGGAAATCGTGCGCGGGTGGCGGCCGTGAATACCGCGGTTGTCCTGTTCAACCTGGGCGGACCCGACCGGCCTGAGGCGATCCAGCCGTTCCTGAAGAACCTGTTCAACGATCCCGCGATCATCGGCCTGCCGTGGCCGATGCGCCCGCTGCTGGCCGAGGTGATCTCGCGCAAGCGCGAGAAGCAGGCGCGCGAGATCTACGCCCGCATCGGCGGCCGCTCGCCGCTCAACGAGGAGACCGCGGCCCAGGCCAACAGCCTCTCGGCAGCACTCGGCGAGGACGTCCGCATCTTCATCGCCATGCGCTACTGGCATCCCATGGTCGAGGACACCGCGCTGGAGGTGGCTGCCTGGAAACCCGAGCGCATCGTGCTGCTGCCGCTCTACCCCCAGTTTTCCACCACCACGACCGGCTCGTCCTTCGGCGAGTGGTTTCGCTGCGCCAAGCGCGCGGGCATCACCGCGCCGACCACCGCGCTGTGCTGCTATCCCCAGGAGCAGGGCCTGATCGCAGCCCATGCAGACCTCATTGCCGCGGCGCTGGAGAAGGCGGGCGAAGCCCCGGTGCGGGTGCTGTTCTCGGCTCATGGCCTGCCCGAAAAGATCGTCGCGGCGGGCGATCCCTATCAGTGGCAGGTCGAGCAGACTGCCGCCGCGGTGGTCGCCAGGCTCGACCGGCCGGGTCTCGACTGGCGGGTCTGCTATCAGTCGCGCGTCGGCCCGCTGAAGTGGATCGGCCCCTCGACCGACGACGAGATCAAACGCGCCGGTGCCGAGGGCAAGGGTGCGGTCGTGGTGCCCATCGCCTTCGTCTCCGAACATTCCGAGACCCTGGTCGAACTCGACCTGGAATACGGCGAGATGGCCCACAAGGCCGGCTGCAGCCCCTACATCCGCGTCCCGGCCCTGGGCACGCAGAAAGCCTTCATCGACGGGCTCGCGGCCCATGTCCGCCGCCTGATGGAACCCGGCGCCCCGCAGCTCGGCAGCCACACCGGCGGGCGGTTCTGCCCGGCGTCCTGGGGCAAGTGCCCCTGCGCGGCGGGCACCTGATCGTCTTATCTGCTTTCGTTCGAAAGTTGTAAGTCCTCTGCAACGTGGCGCGGTCACAATCCCGGCGCGATACTTCGGGTGTCGGGTCGCCGCTTGGGACGGACAAGACGGCCGGGCAGAGCAACCAGGGCGCAAGGGGAGACGGTCGATGCACACATCCGTTCCTGCCTACCTGCGTGAGGGCATGGCTGCGGGCGAGAGGGGCTTCAAACGCTTCTGGACCCTGTGGCTGCAGGGCACCGTGATCGCCACCGCCGGTCTCTTCGCCATCGTGTTCACCGTGCTCGCCGACCATGTGCTGCCGCCGCTGGAGGGCCTGCATCCCGGCGTGCTGCTGATCGACACCGCCATCTTCATTCCCGCCGTGATCCTGGGCATCGCCGCCGCCCTGTGGCCCGCCCGCGTGCTGCTCGCCCGCGTCGGTGCGGCTCCGCTCGCCACGGCCATTGCCGCGCCGCTGGCCGGCGTCGTGGTGCTGAGCCTGGCCGCCTGCGGCTTCATGATGCTGTGGACCAGCTCCCTGCTTGACGAACTGGTCGCCCGGCCCGGCCTGACGGTCTTCTCGATGGTGCTTGCCGGTCTGCCCGCGATGGCGCTGGCCCAGGAGATGATCTGGCCCTGGCGCGACAGTCGCCAGGCCTCCGAAGGACCGACGCCGGCCTGCTGCTGACGCGACGCCCGCCAGAGCGGGCTTGAGTCCGGCCGCCCGGCGCGTTAGGCAGCGGGGCGGCAGCAGGACAGGGTTCCCATGGAAGGTTTTCTCGGCGGCGCCTATCTCTGGATCAAGGCACTCCACATCATCGCCGTCATGGCCTGGATGGCGGGGATGCTCTATCTGCCCCGCCTCTTCGTCTATCACGCCGAGGCCGCACCCCTTTCCGAGCTCGACAAGACCCTGCAGATCATGGAGCGGCGCCTGCTGCGCGGGATTCTCAACCCGTCGATGATCGTCGCCCTGGTCTTCGGCGTATTGCTCTTCATGAACCGCGGACCCGGCATCTGGCAGGAGGGCTGGTGGCACGTGAAGTTCCTGATGCTGATCGCGATGTTTGCCATCCACGGTTTCCTGGCGCGCTGGCGGCGCGGCTTCGCCGAGGGCCGCAACGCCCATTCGGCGCGCTTCTACCGCTGGATGAACGAGGTGCCCGCGGTGCTGATGGTGGTCATCGTGCTGATGGCCGTGGCCAAGCCCTTCTGATGGCAGAGACCCCGCCGACCCCGATGCCCGGACAGGCCCGCTCGCGCGCCCTGATGCTGGCGACCATGCTGGGCCTGCTCGCCTATGTCCTGCCGCTGGCCTTTGCCCCCTATGCCGTGCTTTCGGTCTGGCTGCTGCTGCTGCCGCCGCTCACTGCCTGGATCGCGGTGGATTGCGGTCTGCTGCTGCGCCGCGCCAGCGGCCTGCCCCTGCTGCTCTGCATCGTCGGGCCGCCGACCCTGGTCGGCCTGCTGGCGGGCTGGATCGACGGCGCGCTGATGGAGGCGGGCGCCACGGTCCTCACCCTGTGGGGCCTGTGGACCGGATTCGTCGCGGGCATCGGCGGCTGGCTGGTGCTGCGCCGGGCGGGCTGAGGCCTAGAGCCCGGGAAGCCCGCGCCGGTGGCGCCAGACCCAGGGCCCCCAGCGCACCGCTAGCCAGACGCCCAGCGCCAGGGCCGCACCCACGCACCAGCCGGCCAGCACGTCCGTGGGCCAGTGGACGCCGAGATACACCCGGCTGATGCCCACGATCAGGGTCAGCCCCACCGCCACCGCCATGACGTAGATCTGCGCGCGGCGCGAGGCCTGGGCCTCGGCCAGCAGGACGCCGAGCGTGAGATAGACGATGGCCGAGATCATGGCGTGGCCGCTGGGATAACTCAGCGTCTGGACCTCCACGACATGGGCGACCAGCGAGGGCCGCGGCCGGGCAAAGCCGGTCTTCAACGCGCTGTTGAGCAGGATGCCGCCGATCACCACGGCCGGCACGATCAGCGCGCTCGCCCACAGGCGGCGCACCAGCAGATAACCCACCGTGATGGCCGCCAGCAGCGTGATGAAGGGATAGCCGCCCAGGGTGGTGAGATCCTTCATGGTGTATTCGAGCCAGGACGGACCGATGGGATTTTCCGCATCGCCGGGCGTGCGCAGGAACAGCAGCACCGCTTTGTCGAAGCCGTGGGTCTCGCCCTCCAGCACCTCGTCGGTGAGCGCGGCGAAGATCCACAGCCCGGCCGCGACGCCGAACAGGGCGCAGAGCGCCACGGCTTCGGTCCAGCCCAGGCGGCGCGGATCGAGCTGCCGCAGCCGCGCCAGCCAGGCGGTGCGGTTCTCCCTGCTCTCGTCCGTCCCTGAGGGGGTCATGTTGTCTTCCTGGTGTTGTGCAGTTGTCGTTTGACTCCGGACCGAGCCGCGCTTATCTCTTGATCCTCTCACCGAACGCAGGTTCCGGCCACGGCCGGATCAACCGGACCCTCCGCAAGACGGATCAGGGTCGGAACGCGCAAACCCAACCAGACATTCCGGCGGAACCCTATCCGCATTCGCCGCCCCCAGAAGGTCCCATATGGCCGCATCCGAAGCAGCAGACGCTCCCCGTCCCATTTCCATTTCCGGTGACAAGCCGCTCAATCTTCAGGAACTGAAGAACAAGAAGCCCGAAGAGCTTCTGGAGATCGGCGAGGAACTTGGCATCGAAAACGCCAGCGTCCTGCGCAAGCAGGACCTGATGTTCGCCATCCTGAAAGAGATGGCCGACCAGGACGTGCCGATCTTCGGCCAGGGCACGCTGGAGGTGCTGCCCGACGGCTTCGGCTTCCTGCGCGCCCCGGAAGCCAACTACCTCGCGGGCCCCGACGACATCTACGTCAGCCCCAGCCAGGTGCGCCGCTTCGCCCTGAAGACCGGCGACACGGTCGAGGGCCAGATCCGCGCGCCCAAGGACAACGAGCGTTACTTCGCGCTGCTCAAGGTCTCCACGATCAACTTCGACGACCCCGACCTGACGCGCCACCGGGTGCCCTTCGACAACCTGACGCCGCTCTATCCCGACGAGAAGCTGAACCTGGAAATCCAGGACCCCACCCGCAAGGATCTCTCCACCCGCGTCATCGAGCTCGTCTCGCCGCTCGGCAAGGGCCAGCGCGCGCTGCTCACCTCGCCGCCGCGCGCGGGCAAGACCGTGCTGATGCAGAACATCGCGCACGCCATCGAGACCAACCATCCCGACGTCTACCTGATCGTGCTGCTGATCGACGAGCGGCCCGAGGAAGTCACCGACATGCAGCGTTCGGTGAAGGGCGAGGTCGTGGCCTCCACGTTCGACGAGCCGGCGACGCGCCACGTCGCCGTCTCCGAGATGGTGATCGAGAAGGCCAAGCGCCTGGTCGAGCAGAAGCGCGACGTGGTGATCCTGCTCGACTCCATCACGCGCCTGGCGCGCGCCTACAACACCGTCGTCCCCAGCTCGGGCAAGGTGCTGACCGGCGGTGTCGACGCCAACGCCCTGCAGCGCCCCAAGCGCTTCTTCGGCGCGGCGCGCAACATCGAGAACGGCGGCAGCCTGACCATCATCGCAACGGCGCTGATCGACACCGGCAGCCGCATGGACGAGGTCATCTTCGAGGAGTTCAAGGGCACCGGTAACTCCGAGATCGTCATGGACCGCAAGATCGCCGACAAGCGCATCTTCCCGGCCATCGACGTCGGCAAGTCCGGCACCCGCAAGGAGGAACTGCTGGTCGACAAGGGCCGTCTCTCCAAGATGTGGGTCCTGCGCCGCATCCTGATGCCCATGGGCCCGGTGGACGCCATGGAGTTCCTCATGGAGAAGCTGAAGCACACCAAGAACAACGACGACTTCTTCCAGTCGATGAACACCTGAGCAGCGGCGGGCCGATGCCCGCCCTGCATATCGTTCGGACGGCCCGTGTCGCTAAAGCGACCGGGCCGTTTCCGTTTTCAGCGCACGAAGAGTTCGCGCGGCGTCTGCGACAGGCTGATGCCCTTCTCCTCGCCGACCTCGATGGTCTCGCTCAGGACATAGGCGTCCTCGGGCTCCCAGATGCCGATGATGAGATGGGCGGTGAAGCCCGGCTCCAGCACGGTGTCGTCGTCGCCCTGCAGGGAAAAGCACAGGTCGCCCCAGTCCAGCCCGATGGAATAGCCGATGCGCGAGGCCTTCTCGATGCCGTGGCGGTCGAAGGCGGCCTTGAAGGCGCGGTGAACATCGCTGCAGCGCGCGCCGGGATTGAGCACCGCGCGAGCGGCTTCGAAGCCCTCCAGCACGGCATCGTGGACGAAGCGCAGGCGGTCTTCGGGCTCTCCGATGATGGTCGTGCGCGAGAGGCCGCAGGTGTAGCGGTGGACCGTGGCGCCGATCTCGAAATCGGTCTGGTCGCCCTTCCGGTAGGGCGCGTCGGTCCATTTGAGGTGCGGCGCCTGGGCGACGCCGGGGCCGGTGGGCATGGTGACCGGCTTGTGTGGGCCGCCGCCGCCCTCCGGGGTGCCCGCGACGAGATCATGATGGATGACGGCGGCGACATCGCACTGGCGCACGCCCTCGGCCAGCTTGTCGAGGGCGCTGGCAAACGCCTTGTCGGCGATGCGCCCGGCCTGGCGCATGCAGGCGAGTTCGGCCGCCGACTTCTTCACCTTCACGCGTTTCATCAGGCCGGTGCCGTCGATCATGTCGCGCCCGCCCATGGCCCTGGTGAGCTGCTGGTGGTCGCCATAGGAGAAGGTGGAGGCGCCGAGTTCGACGCCGATGCGGCCCTTGCCCGCGACCTCCAGGATGCGCGCGCCGATCGCCTCCCAGGGCGAGTGCGCAGGCGTGCCGATCAGGTTCTCGGGGTAGGCGTGGACATGGGCGCGGTCGAGGTAGGACGTGGGATAGGCGCAGTGGATGTCCATGGCGCGCAGCATGAGCGAGGCATCGGCATCGCCCGCGCGCAGGATGGCGCACTGGGGCACATAGTCCGAACGCCCGGCATAACCGGTGAGGAAATCCATGTGCGCTTCGGTGAGCAGGACCAGGGTGTCGATGCCCGCCTTTTCCATCTCTGCGGAAAGGCGCTGGACGCGGGCGCGGTACTCGGCGGTCTCGAAGGCGGGCATGGTTTCTCCGTTGGCGAGGTTAGCAACGGTGGCCGCGCGCCATCGCGGCGTCAACGGCCCATGCGAGGCCTTCAAGGCGTCGCTTACGCGGCGGCGGGAAAACGCAGGGTGGCCTGGGTGCCCTTGGCGATCTCGACCGTGATCTCGCCGTGGAGCTGGGCGGCCAGGGCGCGCAGCAGGCGCTGGCCGAGTTGGCTGCCGTTGCTGCTGCCGGCGTTCGGCGCCTGCGCCCCGACGCCGTTGTCGCGCACCGTGACGAGGAAGCTGTCGCCCTGGCGCACGAAACCGACCTCGATGTGGCCTTCGCGGCCGTCGGGGAAGGCATACTTCAGCGCGTTGGTGGCAAGCTCGTTGATCACCAGGCCGATCGCCACCGCCTGCTCCTGATCGAGGTCGTGCGCCTCGGCATGGAGCGTCAGGGTGATGGGCCGCAGGTCGAGCAGGGTGTGGCGCAGGTCGTCGCACAGGCCGGTGATGAAATCGCGCATGTCGATGACCGTGTTGTCCTGCGTGCGGCGCAGGCGCTGCTGCACCTCGCCCAGCAGGCGGACCCGGCCGCGCGTGGCCGAGAGCGCATTGCGCACGGTTGCATCGTCCGAGGCGCGCATCTGCAGGTCGATCAGGGCGCCCAGCATCTGCAGGTCGTTGCGCGTGCGGTGCGTGGCCTCGCGCAGCAGCAGGTCCTTTTCGGAATCCGAGGAGGCGAGCGCGTTGTTGGCCTCGTGCAGGCGGTGCACCGCGACGTGCATGGCCTCCACGACGAAGCCGATGATCAGGCAGATCAGCACGAAGGCGAGCCAGGGCACGATGTCGGTGGCGATGTCGAAGCTGCCGCGCGGCTCCAGGAAGACATAGTCGGTGACCAGCGCGCTGAGGATCAGGGCGACGCCGCTGCTGCCGTGGTTGAACAGGATGCCCGCGGCGACCACGGCGGCGTAGAAGAAGGTGAAGGTGTGGCCGTTCATGTGCGGCTGCAGCCACTCGGTGGCAGCCAGTGCCGCCAGCACCATGAGCAGGGTGACGCCGTAGCGGGCCGCCGTCGGCCAGCTGCGCGTCACCAGCGGTTTTTCGAAGAGCTTGTACATGGCCGCTATCTATAACACGCAGCGCATGCCGGGGTTCCCGCCCTGGCCGGCGCTGCACTGTCGCGGCGGCGGCGCGGCCATCGTATGGTCGCGTGAACCAACACCATGAGGAGAACCGCCATGGCCAAGAACGACCGCGCCGCCAAGGGCAAGAAGGTCACCCAGCAGCTGTTCGGCGCCCAGGGCCTGCCACCCGCATCGGGCCAGATGAAGCCGTTCATGGATCTCACCAACGACTATCTCTTCGGCGAGGTCTGGACCCGGCCGGGCCTGGCGATGAAGGAGCGTTCGCGCATCACCTGCGCGGTGCTTGCCGCCTTCGGCCGCGAGGCCCAGTTGAAGGGCCATCTCAAGGGCGCGCTGAACCTGGGCCTGAAACCCGCCGAACTGCGCGAGACGCTGATCCACGTCGCCCACTACGCCGGCTGGTCGACCGGCGTCATCGGCCTGAAGGCGCTCGACGAGGTGATCGCCGAACGCGCGGAGGCGGCGAAGACGGCCAAGAAGGCAGCGCCGAAGAAGGCGGCACGAAAGAAGACCGCTTAGAGCGGGGATGATCGCGCGCGCGGGCGTTTGCCTGCGCCGCCCGGTCATGTAAACACGGGCACCCGCCAGCAAGGGACGTGCCCCCCATGACCGACGTGAAGATCACCCGCGCGCTGCTTTCGGTTTCCGACAAGACCG
>CALLQH010000294.1 GCA_938014945.1 uncultured bacterium
TCCATACGTTCGGCCGGAATGTCGCCCTCCGTGGTCGAGGCGGGCAGGCCCGGCACCGCATCGGCCCAGGGCAGCTTGCTCTCGGTGCCGAAGGCCTTCTCCGGCGCCACGGCAGCGGGATCATCCAGGCTGCCGAGGGAAAAGCCGATGCGGCCGGCATCGGTGTAGCGGAAGGAGAGCGGCGTGCCGCAGTTGGCGCAGAAGCCGCGTTCGACCACCGCCGAGCTGTTCCAGACCGCCGCTTGCCCGCGTGTCCAGGCGAAGTCGGCGTTGGCGACATTGGCGAGCGGCGCATAGGCCGCGCCGAAGGCCTTCTGGCACATGCGGCAATGGCAGACATGCGCATTGTGCGGCGTCGCATAAAGCGCGTAGCGCACCGCGCCGCACTGGCAGCCGCCGGTCAGCACCGGCTTCCTCGTGTCGTTCATCGCGGCGGTTCCTCCGGATAGGATTCGGCTTCGGGCGGGATGACCACGCCCGGCAGGGCGCGCGAGGTCCAGATGTGCATGGCGCCGGCGAAATCGACCGCCTCGTCGAGCGTGCCGGGCTTCACCGTCTTCCAGCCGCGCGAGGGGTTGTTCTCGTGCCACAGGCGGGTGCCGCAATCGCCGCAGAACCAGCAGGAGAGCCGATTCCCGCTGTCGGTGCCGCGCTCGAAGGCGCGCGGCTCCCCGGCTGTCACCTTCAGGTCGCCGCTCCTGATCTGGAGCGACATGCCGAAGGCCGAGCCGGACTGCCGGCGGCACTCCAGGCAGTGGCAGACGTAAAGCTGCAGCGGTTCGCCCGTGATGGCGTAACGCACCGTGCTGCATTGGCAGCCGCCGGTGCGCGGGGTGATGGCGGATTCCGTCATGGCCCCAGCACAGCACGGGGCGGACACACCTGCCAAGCCGGCGGGTGCTTGCGCGGCCCGCCCGGCGCGCCGATCATGGCGGCACCCTCCGGAGAGCCCCCGCGTGAAAGCCCTGCCCGCCTTCCTTGCCGCCGCCCTGCTGCTGGCGACCGCTGCCTGCGGCGGTGCCGCGCGGCACGAGGACGATGCACTGCAGGCCTCCTGCTGGGCGTGGTCGAGCGCCTATCTGGAGACCGTGCTCTCGGCCGCGGGCGAACTGCGCGGCGACAACCCGGACGCCGCGGCCTATCTCACCGGCGGGCGCAACTGGCCGGTCACCACCGAGCAGCGCCTGACCATCGGCAACGCCGCCTACCACGCCTGCCAGAACGCGCTTGCGCCGGTCTATGACACCGAGGCCGCCTATCACGCCGCCTGCGACGGCCCGGCGCGCGACCATGCCCTGGCCCAGGCGCGCGGCATCGTGACGTCGCAGGCCCGCCGCGCCGCGCTCGACGGCGTCACCACCAGCGGCGTCTGGACCACCGCCAGCCGCGCCGCCGCCCCCTATGGCGGCGGTTATGCCAACTGCATGGCCGGGCACACGCCCTGAAGGCTCAGCCCGCGTCGGGCACCACGCGGACGGCGCCCTTGTCGGCGCTCTGGGCAAACGCGGCGTAGGCGCGCAGGGCCGTGGTGACCTTGCGCTTGCGGACCTCGGCGGGTTTCCAGCCCTTGAAGTCCTGCTCGGCGCGGCGCTGTTCCAGTTCGTCCTCGTCCACCACCAGGCGCACCGAACGCGCGGGGATGTCGATGGCGATGGTGTCGCCCTCGCGCACCAGGCCGATGAGGCCGCCGTTGGCCGCCTCGGGCGAGACGTGGCCGATGGAAAGGCCCGAGGTGCCGCCGGAGAAACGGCCGTCGGTGATCAGCGCGCAGGCCTTGCCCAGGCCCTTGGATTTCAGATAGCTCGTGGGATAGAGCATCTCCTGCATGCCGGGGCCGCCCTTGGGGCCCTCGTATCGGATCACCACCACATCGCCCGCCACGACCTTGTTGGAGAGGATGGCGCTGACCGCGGCGTCCTGGCTCTCGAACACCCTGGCCGGGCCGGAGAACTTCAGGATCGATTCGTCGACGCCCGCGGTCTTCACGATGCAGCCGTCGGGCGCGAGATTGCCCTTCAGCACCGCAAGGCCGCCGTCCTTCGAGAAGGCGTGATCGGCCGCGCGGATGACGCCCTTCTCGCGGTCGAGGTCGAGCGCGTCCCAGCGCCGCTCCTGGCTGAAGGCGACCTGCGTCGGCACGCCGCCCGGCGCGGCCATGAAGAAGTCCCGCACCTTCGCGCTTTCGGTCTGGGCGATGTCCCAGCGGGCGATGGCCTCGCCCAGGGTGGCGCTGTGCACGGTCGGCAGGTCGGTGTGGAGCAGGCCGGCGCGGTCGAGCTCGCCCAGGATCGCCATGATGCCGCCGGCGCGATGGACATCCTCCATGTGCACGTCGGACTTGGCGGGCGCCACCTTGCACAGGCAGGGCACGCGGCGCGACAGGCGGTCGATGTCCTCCATGGTGAAGGCAAGTTCGGCCTCGTGCGCGGCGGCCAGCAGATGGAGCACCGTGTTGGTCGAGCCGCCCATGGCGATGTCGAGCGACATGGCGTTCTCGAAGGCCTGGAAGCCCGCGATGGTGCGCGGCAGGACCGTTTCATCGTCCTGCTCGTAGTAGCGGCGCGCCAGGTCGACGACCAGGTGGCCGGCCTCCAGGAACAGGCGCTTGCGGTCGGCGTGTGTGGCCAGCACCGAGCCGTTGCCGGGCAGGGAGAGCCCCAGCGCCTCGGTCAGGCAGTTCATGGAGTTGGCCGTGAACATGCCCGAGCAGGAGCCGCAGGTGGGGCAGGCCGAACGCTCGATCACCTTCATGTCGGCTTCGCTGATCTTGTCGTCGGCGGCGGCGACCATGGCGTCGACCAGGTCGAGCGCCTGCTCCTTGCCGCCGAGTTTCACCTTGCCCGCCTCCATCGGCCCGCCCGAGACGAAGACGCAGGGGATGTTGAGGCGCAGGGCGGCCATCAGCATGCCGGGCGTGATCTTGTCGCAGTTGGAGATGCAGACCATGGCGTCGGCGCAATGGGCGTTGACCATGTATTCCACGCTGTCGGCGATGATCTCTCTGCTGGGCAGGGAATAGAGCATGCCGTCGTGGCCCATCGCGATGCCGTCGTCGACCGCGATGGTGTTGAACTCCTTGGCGACGCCGCCCGCCTTCTCGATCTCGCGCGCGACCATCTGGCCGAGGTCCTTCAGGTGGACATGGCCCGGCACGAACTGCGTGAAGGAATTGACCACCGCGATGATCGGCTTGCCGAAATCGCCGTCCTGCATGCCCGTCGCACGCCACAACCCGCGCGCGCCGGCCATGTTGCGGCCATGGGTGGAGGTCCGGGAACGATAGGCAGGCATGACGGCATCCGCAGGCAGTGAGGCTGAGGGGGCGGTGATGGCCTATGGGGCGGAGGATGGCAAGGGGGAGAGCCGAAAGGAGGCTGCTTTTGCCTTTTGTTGCTTTCTGCATCGGCTA
>CALLQH010000295.1 GCA_938014945.1 uncultured bacterium
GCAGGCAAATCACCTGCTCGAGCTTGTTGGGGCGGTGGAGGCCATAGATCAGGGCCAGGAAGGTCGCGAGGTGAAACAGCCATCCAAAGAGCATGGACAGGCGGTCCACCTCGACGAGGATCAACTCGCGCCCGACGAGGTGGACGACCATGGGGGCGCTGCCATCCAGTGCCCACAGGTTGAGCGCGCCTGCGATAGGCGTGGCGATGACGATGGCGTCGCGCAGACGGCCGCGCGCAAGGCAGGCGAGCACGGCACCGACGAGAAATACGATAAAGGGCGCCACGCTAATCATCGTAGTAATCCGGGCGGCGCGCGACGAGCCGGCGGAGGCCTTCCGCCAGGACCACCAACAGGGCATAGGCCCCGAATCCGAACAGGGCGTAGAAGCCGAAAAGCCCTTCCCAGGGATGTTCGACGTGCCGGTGCATGAAGAATTCGGCGCCCAGCACGAGGGCGCATACGACATAGAACGCCCAGAGCACGCGGCGCACGTTGCGACCATCGTCGAACAGATAGCGGCGTTCCCGCTTGGGCTCTTCGATCTGGTCGCTCATTGCGCAACCCCCTGCATGGTGAGCGCCCGGGCGAGCAGATCAATCAGCGGGTCGGGCACAAGGAAAAGCACGAAACAGCCGGTCACCGTGACAGCCATGGCCACCAGGCACGCAAGCGGTGCCTCATGGATACGCGGCGAAACGCCTGCGGGGAGGGGCCGGAAGAACGCCCGGAAGGGAATCGGCAGAAGATAGGCGATGTTGAGCAGGGTGCTGGTCGCAAAGACGGCGACGAGGATCCATTGCTGGGTGTCGAACGCGCCCTCGATCAGCAGCCACTTGCTCCAGAGACCGCCGAAGGGCGGCAGGCCGATCAGGCTGAGACTGCCAAGCAGGAAGGCCGCGAAGGTGAAGGGCATGACCCGGCCCAGGCCGTCGAGTTCGCTGATCCTGGTCTTGTGCGCGGCAACGAGGATGGCGCCGGCGCAGAAGAACAGGGTGATCTTGCCGAAGGCGTGGGTGGCGATGTGGAGGCCACCGCCCAGAAACGCTGCCTGATCGGCGATCAACGCCGCAAGCACGATGTAGGAAAGCTGGCTGATCGTGGAGTAGGCGAGCCGTGCCTTCAGGTTGTCCTTGGTCAGCGCCACCAGCGAGGCTGCGATGACGGTGAAGGCGGCGACGGCCTGCAGCAGGCCGGTGGCGGTGAGGCCGGAAAGCAGGTCGAAGCCGAAGATGAAGGTGGCGATCTTGAGCACCGAGAAGGCGCCGGCCTTCACCACGGCGACGGCATGGAGCAGGGCCGACACGGGCGTCGGTGCGACCATGGCCGCGGGCAGCCAGCGGTGCATGGGCATCACGGCGGCCTTGGCGATACCGAAGACGTAGAGGGCGAGCAACAGGCCGGCGAGCGCCGGCTGGACACGGTCGTTGAGGATGCCGCCGGGGCGGAAATCCAGGGTGCCTGCCACGGCATAGGTGATGACGATGGCGATCAGGAACAGGCCGATGGAACTACCCATCAGAATACCGAGATAGACGCGGCCGGCACGCCGGGCCTCGTCGTTCTGGGCGTGGGTGACCAGCGGGAAGGTCGAGATCGTCAGGACCTCGTAGAAGATGAAGAGGGTGATGAGATCGCCCGAGAAGGCGATGCCCATGGTCGCCCCGATGGCGATGGCGAAGAAGACGTAGAAACGCGTCTGGTTCTTCTCGTGGTGGGCGCGCATGTAGCCCACCGAATAGATCGATGTGATCAACCACAGGAAGGCGGCGACCAGCGCGAAGACCATGCCCAGGGGCTCGACCCGCATGGTCAGCGGCAGGTCAGCGATGGGGCCGGCGACCTCCAGGGCCGGGACCGGCGCGATACTGAGCGCGTAGGCCAGCAGGCCGACGACCACGATCAGCAGCGATGCTCCTGCCATGGTGACGCCCTCGCGGACATCGGGGAAGTTGCGCGCCAGCAGGATCAGCGGCACGCATCCCATCGGCACGACAATAGCGACCAGCGGCAGCCAGCTTGCGGGAAAGGCCGTCATCATCATGGCAGCCCGCCCATGAGGAACGTCACCGCATAGGCGGCCACCCCCACGGTGGTGTCGGTGGCGATGCCGAAGGTGACGCAGAGCACGGTGAGCAGCAGGGTCGGTACCAGCAGCAGGGCCGGCGCCTCCTGGACGCGGGCGCTATCGGGCGCGGGGGCGAAGTAGGCGACCTCCACGACACGGCCGATGTAGATGACCGACAGCAGCGAGCTCATGACGACCAGCACGGCGACGGGCCAGGCCCCGGCCTCGACCGCGCCCAGCACCAGATACCACTTGCTGACGAAGCCCACGGTCAGCGGCACGCCGATCATCGAGAGTCCTGCCACCACGAAACAGCCCATGGTGACGGGCATCCGGCGTCCCAGGCCGCGGAAGCTGGAGATGTCGGCCCGCCCCAGGCGCAGGATGACGCAGGCCATCACCATGAACAGCGCGCCCTTCATCAGGCCGTGGTTGAAGACGTGGACGATGGCGGCGATCAGGCCGTCGCGGTTGCCAAGGCCGATCGCCGCTGAGATGTAGCCGACCTGGGCGACACTGGAATAGGCGAGCATGCGCTTGAGGTCGGTCTGCCAGATGGCGACCAGCGACCCGGCAAAGGCAGCCGCGATGCCCAGCGGCACCAGAATCCAGCCGACCATCATGTCGCCGAACACCCACTCGGCGCCGAACACCGTGAAGATGAAGCGGATCATGATGTAGGCGCCGACCTTGGTCGCCGTGGCGCCGAAAAAGGCTGACACCATCGACGGTGCGTAGGTGTAGGCGTTCGGCATCCAGGCATGGGCCGGGAACAGTGCGGCCTTGACCGCCGCGCCGACCAGGATGAAGGCAAGTGCGGCCTGGATGGGCGCGGTATGGCGCAGGTCGACGATGCGCTCGGCGAGGTCGGCCATGTTGAGCGTGCCCGTCATCATGTAGAGCAGGCCGATGCCGATCAGGATGAAGGTCGCGCCGATCGTGCCCTGGACGAGATAGTTGAAGGCTGCGGGTGCCGCGCGGCGGTCGTTGCCCGTGGCGACCAGCGCGTAGCTGGAGAGCGAGGAAATCTCCAGGAAGACATAAAGGTTGAAGGCATCGCCCGTGATGACGATGCCCAGCATGCCGGTCAGCGCCAGCAGGGCAAGGGTGAGGAACAGGCGGCGCGAGCGCTCCGTCGTTTCCGCGCCGATGCCAAGGCGCACCGCCGGCATGACGATTGCCGCCATGCCCGAGACGAGGCAGAGCAGCAGGGCATTGAGGGGATCGATGACGTAGGCGATGCCCCAGGGCGGCTCCCATCCGCCCATGTGATAGACGATTGGCCCGTTGGCCAGCACCTGGTTCAGCAGTGCGATCGAGATCGCGAAGGTGACGAGGCTGACCAGCACCGCGAAGGGCTGGGCCAGGCGGGGGCTGAAGAGCAGGGCGCAGATCGGCGCGGCCACCAGGGGCACGACGATCTGAAGCGCGGGCAGATGGGCAAGGATGTCCATCGCCTCACTCACTGTCGCGGGCGATGACATCGTCTTCTTCGGTCGTGCCGTAACTCTCGCGGATACGCACGATGAGCGCGAGCGCCAGGGCCGTGGTTGCGACCGAGACGACGATGGCGGTCAGGATCAGGACATGGGGCAGGGGGTTCGAATAGACGACGCCGAGCCGATTCACCACGATCGGCGCAGTACCGCCGATGATGTAGCCCATCGAGATGTAGAACAGGAAAACGCCGGTCTGGAAGATGTTGAGGCCGATTACCTTCTTGATGAGGTTGCCGCGCACCATCACAACCCACAGGCCGATGCAGAGCAGCGCCGTCGCTGCCCAGGTGTTGGCGTGGGCCATGATGAACGCAGGCACCTCGGTCATCGGTGCCACCGCTCGGCAAAGGTGATGAAGATTGCGGTCATCACCGAGGCCACGGTGA
>CALLQH010000296.1 GCA_938014945.1 uncultured bacterium
CACCTTACCGTCGCGCAGGATGCGCACCGTGCCCGCGACCGGCTTGATGCGCATGAAGTGGCGCGCGTCGTCAGGGTTGTGGATGGTGAACTTCGACCGGGTGACGCTCTCGCGCACGCTCTGTTCCGTCATGGTCTCCTCCGAAGCGGCTGGCATTGGCACAGCATGTGGGGAGCTGCAGCGCCGGAATCAGCCCCGGCGGGAGCCAGCCTCCATCAGCGCACGTAGGACGCGCCGTTGATGTCGACGGTGGTGCCGCTGGCGTGGGTGGCGGCACCGCTGGCGAGGAAGGCGATGATGTTGGCGACCTCGCCTGCCGGGGCGATGGCGCCCATGGGGATCTCGGCGACGACGCCCGCCATCACGTCGGCGGGCACGCCCTCGGCCATCTCGGTACCGACGAAACCCGGCGCCACGGCATAGGCCTGGATGCCGTCGGCGGCGCAGAGGCGGGCGATGGAGCGGGTGAGCGCGATCATGCCGCCCTTGGAGGCGCCGTACTGCATGTAGGCATAGGCATCGCCCCGGAAGCTCGCACGGCTGGCGACATTGACGATGGCGCCGCCGCCGTGTTCGCGGAAGTGGCCGACGGCGCGGCGGCAGAGCTGACCCGCCGCGGTCAGGTTGACCCGCAGGGTGCGGTCCCAGGAGGCGAGGAAGGCATCAAGATCGCCGTCGGGATCGGCCGCCTCGTAGATGCCGGCGTTGTTGACCAGCACGTCGATGCGGCCCTTCCAGGCCTGCGCCGCATCCCAGACCGCCTCGGTCGCCGCCGCATCGGCGAGATCGCCGCCCACGGCCAGCGCCCTGCCCGGCCCTGCGGCATCGACCAGCGCCTGCGCCGCATCACGGCTGCGTCCGTAGTGGACCACCACATCGGCGCCCAGCCCCAGCAGCACCGGAACGGTCGCCGCCCCGATACCGCGCGAACCGCCGGTCACCAGCACGGTCTTGCCTGTCATGTCGATCATCGTTGCCAACTCCAGAAAGAGAAAACTATGGTGAGGGTGCAACCAGGGGACGCTGCAGCATGGGATCGTTTTCGCTCTGGCACTGGATCATTGTCCTGCTGATCATCTTTGTGCCGTTGATTCTGATCGACCGCGCTCGTACGCCTCTGGCGCGCAAGAAATACACACTCCAGGTGCTTACGGTTCTGGGCATACTCTTGCTGCTCAACCTCATCGTCGCGTTACTTGGCCATCCCCCGATCTTTATGATGGCGGTTTCACTGATGGGCGCCATCTACGGGTTCATTCTGTGGCGCTGGGTCGCACGGCGCTGCCTGGATATCGGTCGCTCCAAGTGGTGGGCGCTCCTGCTCTACGTTCCGTTCGTCAACATCCTTACGATCATTGCGCTCTTCTTCGTGGCAAGCAGGCCCAGCCCCGCTCAGACGGACATCCGCGAAACCTTCGACTAGCGTATCGAAAAGCGACCGTGGCAGGGCTGCGGCAATCCGGCTTGTTGAAAGTCGTTTTCTCGGCGCAGCGATTCATGTCCCTCGTCCCACGAGATCGCGGATTTCCTCGGCGACCAGTTCCTGGAGGCGCCAGAGGTTGCGGTCGCGGATGCCGAAGTCGGCGAGATGGGTGACGGTGTTGTAGAGATAGGCCGCGCAGGAGCCGCCGTGGCCGCAGGCCAACGCCAGGGTGCGGGCGACCTCCTCCAGAGGCAGCTTGCGCGAGACGCCCTCGCCCTTCGGCCCGATCCAGAAGACCAGGGCCCGCAGCGGACCATCCGCAGTGCGCAGCCGGACCCAGCGCATGGTCGGGATATCGTCGTCGGCATCGATCTCGCGCTCGACCAGCTTGCGGATGTTCTCGCGGTTTTCCGCGCGCGGCAGACGATAGGCGACTCCGTCGCAACGGCCGCCGGCATCGAGCGCCAGCATCAGGCCGGGCTGATCCGGCATGCCGCGCCAGCGCTTGAGTTCCAGGCAGAACGAGCGGTGCCAGCCGTGAAGTGTCGCCAGGCGCTGCTCCTCGAAGGCGAAGGTCGGCTTCCAGATGAGCGAGCCGTAGGCGAAGACCCACAGGTCGTTGTCGCCCAGGTCGTCCATCAGGCGCTCGGTCAGGGCCTCGTAATCCTCCGGCGAGAGCGGCGTGTAGCCGGGCTCCGGACCGGGATCGACCTCCGGCCGTTCGCACAGCGCCACCAGTTCAGGTGTCAGCGCCATGCCGGCGGTATCGACGGGGTCCTTGCCTGCCATGCCCCGCTCAGGTCCCGTAGCGCCGCTTGAGGAGCTCGAAGACGGCGCGGGCGCCCATGGCCTCGCCGCCCTTGGGCCGGCCCGGCTTGTCCTTCACGTTCCAGCAGCCGGTGTCGACATGCAGCCAGTCGGTGTCCTCGCCCACGAAACGCTGCAGGAAGAGGGCCGCATGGATGTGATCGGCGAAGTCCCAGTCGGCGATGGTGTTGATGTCGGCGAGGTCGCTGGCCATGCGCGCGGCATAGGGCTTCCACATCGGCATCGGCCACAGGGGATCGCAGACCGCAGAACCGGCCGCAACCAGTTCGCGGGCCAGATCGTCGCTGCTGGCAAGCACGGCGGGGATATCCGGTCCCAGGGCCGTGCGGGCGTCGCCGGTGAGCGTCGCCATGTCGATCAGCAGATCGGGATTGCCCTCGGCGGCCGCGCACAGGGCATCGGCCAGGATCACCCTGCCCTCCGCATCGGTGTCGCCGATCTCTATTTTCGTTCCGTTACGTGCCGTAACGATATCCATGGGATGGTAGGCATTGCCGTCGACCGCATTATCGACCGCCGGGATGATGACCCGCAGGTTCACGGGCAGGCCCGCGTCGATCACCATGCGCGCGACGGCCAGGACACAGGCCGCCCCGCCCATGTCCTTCTTCATGCGCTCCATCCAGGCCGCGGTCTTGAGATCGAGACCACCGGTGTCGAAACAGACGCCCTTGCCGACCAGGGTCACCTTGGGGGCGGCGTGTTCGCCCCAGGAAAAGTCCACCACGCGGGGCGCCCGGCTGCTGGCGCGCCCGACCATGTGGACGCAGGCATACCCCTCCTTCAGGCTGTCGCCGACCACGGTGACCGCCTCCGCGCCGCCCATGCGCGCAACGTCGCCGGCCATCGCGGCGAGCTCCGCCGGACCGAAGTCCTCGGCCGGGGTGTTGATGAGATCGCGGGCCATGGCGACGGCATGGGCGATCGCCGTCACCGCATCGCGGTCGGCGCCTTCCGGCCAGACCAGGCGCGCGGGCGCGCGGCCCGCCGGCCGGTAGCGGTCGAAACGGTAACAGCCCAGCGCCCAGGCCAGCGCCACCTCCCCGGCATCGAGCCCGGCGCCGTCCTGCAGGACCAGATCGAGCCCCTCCGGCAGGGTGCGCGGCAGCCCGGCAAGCGACCACAGGTCCGGCGCGGGGCCAACACCAGCGACGACCATGGCGACATCGCCGTCGACCGCCGGCACCGCCTGCCAGCTTCCTGCCTCGGCATGAAAGTCCATGCGGCGCAGCCATGCCGCGACGCGGGAGGGCTGGGCATCGAGCCAGGCGTCGAGATCGGCCGGGCGCAGAGGCACCAGGGGCACCCCGTCGCGGTCGTCGGGCGCAAAGCCGATGGTGCAGAGGGCCTTACGCTCCATAACGTTCCTCGAGCAGGGAGAAGAGCGCCCGCACGGCCATCACCTCGCCGCCCTTGGGGCGGCCGGGCCGTGCGCTGTTGTTCCAGCCCATGATGTCGAAATGGGCCCAGGGGATGTCCTTGTCGACGAAGCTTTCCAGGAACAGCGCCGCGGTGATCGCCCCGGCTCCCGGCCCGACGCCGCTGTTGGAGATCTCGCCGACCTCGCCCTCGATCATCGAGCGGTAGTTCTGCCACAGCGGCAGGCGCCAGGCGGCGTCCTCCACCTTGGCGCCGTGGCGCATGACGTCCTCGGCAAGCTTGTCGTCATTGGAGAAGAGTGCGGCAAGTTCGCTGCCGACGGCGACACGGGCGGCACCGGTGAGCGTCGCCATGTCGATCAGCAGTTCGGGCTTTTCCGAGCAGGCCTCGGCCAGGGCATCGCACAGGATGACGCGGCCCTCGGCATCGGTGTTGCCGATCTCGATGGTGATCCCCTTGCGCGTGGTGATGACGTCCATGGGGCGGAAGGCGTTGCCCGCCACGGAGTTCTCCACCGCCGGCACCAGCAGGCGCAGGCGCACCTTCATATCCGTGCGCATGATCATGGAGGCCAGGGCCGTGACGCTGGCCGCACCGCCCATGTCCTTCTTCATCATCTTCATGCCCGCGGCGGGCTTGAGGTCGAGGCCACCGGAATCGAAACACACGCCCTTGCCCACCAGGGTCACCTTGGGCGCGTCGGGATGGCCCCAGGTGACGTCGATCAGGCGCGGCGGCCGGCTGCTCGCCCGCCCGACGGCGTGGATCGAGGGATAGTTCTGGTCGAGCAGGTCGTCGCCCTCGATCAGGCGCACCTCGGCGTGGTTGGCCCGCGCCAGCGCATCGATGGCGCCGGTCAGTTCGGCCGGGCCCATGTCCTCGGCGGGCGTGTTGATGAGGTCGCGGCCGAGCGCAATGCTCTCGGCGATGGCCTCGACGCGGGCCATGTTCGCCTGGGGCGGCGGTACCATCCGCACCGG
>CALLQH010000297.1 GCA_938014945.1 uncultured bacterium
CGGCCGCGGCTTCCTCGCGTGCATCCAGGGTGGTCTGATCCAGCTCGGTAACCTGGACCTCCAGCTCCTCGATGCGGCTGGCCGCGCGGTCGCGGCCCTGCATGAAGCTGTACCAGGCGATGGCCGCGATCATGCCGATCAGCAGCAGGCCACGCAGCGCCGAACGGTTGCGGCGCCGCCTGGCGTCCCGTTGCGCGTCTCTAAATCCCCAGCCGCCTTGTCGCACCGGCCATCATCCTTGTTCTACGCGCCCCGCGCTGCACTACCAGATGGCCATGGCCGCTGGCAACGCCGCGTCGTCAGCGCCGCCGCAACAGCAGCATGTGGTTGCCCGCGGGCATGTCGACCACGCGCTCCAGGGTGAAGCCGGCCTTGGCCCCCTGTGCGGCGATGTCGTTGAGGTCGCGCAGCCCCCAGGCGGGGTTCTGGCTGCGCAGCATGGCATCGAAACGTTCGTTGCCGGTGCCGCAGCACTGGCCGTTGAAACGAAACGGTCCGTAAAGAATTAGAAGGCCGCCAGCTTCGAGCAGGGCAGCGCTGCCCCCGGCCAGCCCTGCAAAGGCGTCCGGCGGGGCGACGTGGAGCATGTTGATCGACAGCACGGCATCGACCGTGCCGCCCACGTCATGCCACCAGCCGTCGTTGCGGACATCGAGGTCCAGCGGCGGCTCGGCGGTCTTGCCGAGGTCGCTGCACCAGGCCGCCACGCTGGCCCGCATCGCGCCGTCCGGATCGGAGGGCCGCCAGCGCACCTGAGGGAACTCGCGGGCGAAATAGGCGACGTGGACGCCGGTGCCGCTGCCGATCTCCAGCACGTTCTGGCCCGGCTCAAGCAGGCGACGCAGCACCCTCAGGATCGGCTCGCGGTTGTTGAGTGCGGCCGGGGTATGCAGGCGCTCGCCCGGTGCGGCGTCGTGTCGGCCGGATTGGTGCCGCGCCGTCGTCATGCCGGGGAGGTCTGCGTCATCAGGCCAGGCCCAGCAGGTTGGCGAGCAGGTCGCGGGAAACCTCGCCGTCGACCGGCAGGCCGTTGCGCGCCTGGTAGTCGCGGATGGCGCTGCGCGTCTGGGGGCCGATGGCGCCGTCGACCGGACCGGGGTCGTAGCCCTGGGCGAGGAGCGCCTCCTGAACGGCACGGGTATAGGAGCGCAGCAGGCCGGCACGCTTGAGCAGCTTTTCGGGCGAAGCGCCGCCCGCGGCAATCGCGGCGTTGAGCTGATCGAGCACGCCCTGGGTCGCCTTGCCGGACTGGGGATAGCCGAACTCGGCCTGGAAGGCCTTGATCGCCCGTTCGGTGCGGCTGCCGGCGACACCGTCGGCCGATCCGGCATCGAACCCCAGCCGGTTCAGGGCCGTCTGGATGCGCGCCACCAGATCGTCGGCACGACCGGCAAGCGGAGCCAGCAACAGGCCCGCGGAAAGGGCGAGGAAGGAACGTCTCTGCATCATTCTAGCGCCCATGATAGGGCGGCACGCCCTGATCGGGTAGCCACAGGCCCGCCGGGGGTTCGCCGCTCTGGTAAAAGACGTCGATGGGAATGCCGCCACGGGGATACCAGTAGCCGCCCATGCGCAGCCATACCGGCGCGATGGCCTCACGGATACGGCGGGCGATATCCAGGGTGGTCGCCTCGTGGAAACCGCCGTGGTTGCGGTAGCTCGCGAGGTAGAGCTTCAGCGCCTTGCTTTCGACCAGCCAGTCGCCGGGCACATAGTCGATGACGAACTTGGCAAAGTCCGGCTGGCCGGTCACCGGGCAGATGCAGGTGAATTCCGGGCAGGTGAAGCGCACCAGATAGGTCGTGCCGGCATGGTCGTTGGGCACCCGCTCCAGCAGGGCCTCCTCGGGGGAGGTTGGCTGTTCGGCCGGATCCTTGGGCCGCAGCAGGGTCAGGTCGTCGGTGCCGCTCATGAAATTCTCGCCCGTTGTTCGAGGATGGGGCCCGGTGTGCCGCAGGGCAGGAAGCGGCCCTCGCCGGGACGTGTATCCACCGCGCCGTCGTTCCACACGGTGCGCCCGCGCAGCAACGTGCGGACCGGCCAGCCGGTCACCCGGCGACCCTCGTAAGGTGTGTAGTCGACGTTGTGGTGCAAGGCGGCATTCGTGATGGTGACCTCCCGCCGGGCATCCCACAACACCAGATCGGCGTCGCTGCCCACCGCAATCGTGCCCTTTTGCGGGTAGAGACCATAGATTTTGGCCGGATTTGTGGCGGTCAGGGCGACGAAGCGGCAGAGATCGAAGCGGTCGCCGTTGACGCCTTCCGAAAAGAGCAGGGGCAGGCGGGTTTCCAGCCCCGGCACGCCGTTGGCGATCTCGGTGAAGGCAGCGCCCTCGCCATGGGCCTTCTTGCCGTCGCTGCCCTCGAACCGGGCCGGTGAATGGTCGGAGGAGACGACCTGCAGCAGGTCGTTCTGCAGCGCGCGCCACAGGGTCTCCGGGTTGGCACGGTCGCGCGGCGGCGGCGAGCACATGAACTTCGCCCCCTCGAATCCGGGCCGCTCCAGATCGTCCTGGGAAAGGAAGAGGTATTGCGGGCAGGTTTCGGCGAAGACCGGCAGGCCGCGCGCCCGCGCCCAGGCGATCTGCTCGATGGCCTCGCCCGCCGAGACATGCACCAGGAAGAGCGGGGCGCCGGCGACTTCGGCCAGCGAGACGGCGCGGTGGCTCGCCTCGCGCTCCACCACCTGGGGCCGCGCATGGCCGTGGAAGGCGGGCGCGGTCTTGCCCTCGCGTACCAGGCGTTCGGCCAGATGGGCAATGCAGTCGTGGTTCTCGGCATGGACCATGACCAGCGCGCCGTGCTCTTTTGACACATCAAGAACGTCCAGTATCTCTCTGTCGTTCAATCGAAATCCATCGTAGGTGAGAAACAGCTTGAAGCTGGTATAGCCGTCCGCGATCAGCGCAGGCAGGTCCTGGCCCAGCACCTGGGGGCTGGGGTCGGTAAGGATGAGGTGGAAGGCATAGTCGCCCGCGGCCTTGCCGTCCGCACGGGCGTGGTAGTCGGCGATCACCTCGCGCAGGGGCTGGCCCTGCACCTGGGTGGCAAAGGGCATCACTGTCGTCGTGCCGCCGCAAAGGGCCGAGACGGTGCCGCTTTCGAAGTCGTCGGCGCAGGTGACGCCGCCGTAGGAGGGCTGGGCGAGGTGGCAATGGGCATCGACACCGCCGGGCAGCACCAGCAGGCCACGGGCGTCAATTTCCTCGGCCGCGCCCGGGAGGTCTGCCGCCAGGGCGGCGATACGGCCGCCGCGGATACCGATGTCGGCGCGGAAGGTGTCGGCGGCGGTCACCACGGTGCCGCCCCGGATCGCGAGGTCGAGCGTGTCGCTCACAGGGTCTCGCCGACCTCCTCGGGGCTCTTGCCGACGATGCGCGTGTAGATTTCGGGGTCCGTCGCCCCCTCGCTGGCGATCAGCAGGACATCGGCATCCGGCCCCAGCTCCAGGGCGCGCCGCGCCAGGGGGTTCTCGCTGACCGCAAGCAGGGCGGCCACGCCCGAGGAGCCGGATTCACCGACCACCAGGCGGGGATCGTTGCCGGTGCCCCAGGCGAGCATCGCCATGGCGCGGGTGGCGAAGGCATCGTCCATGGTCAGGAAGGCGTCGGCCCCGGTCTGCAGGATCTGCCAGGCCAGCGGCGAGGCCTCGCCCGCGGAAAGGCAGGCCATGACCGTCTCCAGAGAACCCAGCCCGTTGGCCATGCCGCCCTGGACCGCGCTCTGATAGACACAATCGGCCTCGTGGGGCTCGACCACGGTGCACAGCGGCCTGTCCGCGCCCCAGTCCTCCCACAGCGGGCCGATGGCCGCGGCCGCCAGCCCGCCGACGCCGGCCTGCACGAACAGGTGGCTCGGCCGGTCGTCGCCGAGCTGCTCCATCGCCTCGGCCATGATCACGGTATAACCCTGCTTCACCCAGGCGGGGATTTCCTCGTAGCCGGGCCAGGAGGTGTCGGAAACGACGATCCAGCCCTTCGCGCCGGCATCCTCGGCGGCCTGGCGCACGCTGTCGTCGTAGCTGCCGGGCACGCGCACGATCTCGGCGCCGTAGGCGGCGATGGCGTCCTCGCGGCCCTGGCTGACATGGGCATGCAGATAGATGACGCAGCGCGCCCCGGCGAGCTGGGCGCCCCAGGCGACGGCCCGGCCGTGGTTGCCGTCGGTGGCGCAGCAGACGGTAACGCCCGCCACCTTGTCCTTCACCTTGCCGGCCATGATGTCGCCGATGGCGGCACCGGTTTCGCGCTCCAGGATGCGCATCACGCCATAGGCCCCGCCCAGCGCCTTGAAGCTCTTCAGCGTGAACCGCTTGCCCTCGTGCTTGAGGCGGATGCGCCCTACACCCAGCGTCCGGGCGAGCGCCGGCAGCTCCACCAGCGGCGTTGGCGCGTATCCCGGCCATGCTGAGATGGTGTCGAGAGCCGCCTTGCGGCTTTCGCTGTCGATCACGGCCCGCTGCGCCGCGCCATAGGGCGCATTGCGGTCGCAGAGCCAGTTCCGGTGCAGCCGCAGGGGCGGCAGGGGTGCCTTGTTCATGGGGCGGGAGACTACGGGCAGCGTCCTTCGGCAACAAGCGGTTGGCGCGGCCGGGCTGGTGGTTAGAATGCGCCCGCAAACGCAACGGGAGACGTCATGGAGTATCGCAACCTCGGCCGCACCGACCTCAAGGTCAGCCTGATCTGCCTGGGCAGCATGAACTGGGGATCGAACAACACGGAGGCCGAGGGCCATCGCCAGATGGACTACGTGCTCGACCGCGGCGTCAACTTCATCGACACCGCAGAGATGTACGCCGTGCCGCCCTCGCGGGAGCATTACGGCAACAGCGAGCGCGTCATCGGCACCTGGCTGAAGGCGCGCGGCAACCGCGACAAGGTGGTGATCGCCACCAAGGTCGCGGGTCCCGACGAGCGCCTCGACTTCATCCGTGACGGCAAGCCCCGGCTCAACCGCTGGCACATGGAGCAGGCGCTGGACGAGAGCCTGAAGCGGCTGCAGACCGACTATGTCGATCTCTACCAGCTCCACTGGCCGGACCGCGAGACCAACACCTTCGGCCAACTCGGCTACGAGCACCCGGAGACGGACGATTCCGTGCCCAT
>CALLQH010000298.1 GCA_938014945.1 uncultured bacterium
TCTTCGGGGCGGCCTTCTTGGCCGGGGCCTTCTTGGCAGCAGCCTTCTTCGGGGCAGCGGCCTTCTTGGCCGGAGCCTTCTTGGCGGCAACCTTCTTCGGGGCGGCGGCCTTCTTGGCCGGGGCCTTCTTGGCGGCAGCCTTCTTGGCCGGAGCCTTCTTGGCGGCGGCCTTCTTCGGAGCGGCCTTCTTGGCAGCTGGCTTCTTCATAACAGTTCCCCCTTTGCCTTTCGCGGGTTGAACGTCTGTACTTTCCTTGGTGCTCTCCACATCCCTTCGCTTCTTTTCGGCGAGTATGAGTTCTCGGAACCGGTTGCCCCGGTCCTCGAAATCCGTGAACTGGTCGAACGACGCGCATGCCGGAGAGAGCAGCACGACAGCATTGGGACGGCGGTCGTTGATCGCCATCTCGGTGGCCTGGCGCACGGCCCGGCCAATCTCGGTGCTGATGGTGTAGGGCACACGACCCTCCAGCGTCTGGGCGAAGGCGCCCGCGCTTTCACCGATCAGGAAGACATGCGCCATGGACGGGAAATAGGGCGAGAGCGTCGCAATGCCGCCCTCCTTGGCCCGTCCACCGGCGATCCAGTAGATGTTCTCGTAACAGGCAAGGCCGCGCGCCGCGGCAGCGGCATTGGTCGCCTTGCTGTCGTTGATGAAGCTGACCTTGCCGATCTTGGCGACCAGCTCCTGGCGGTGCGCCAGGCCAGGGAAGGTCTTGAACGCCTTGGCGACGGCGCTGCCGGGAATGCCCAGCGAACGCACCGCGGCATAGGCCGCTGCCGCGTTCTGCCAGTTGTGGACGCCGAGCAGCGAGCGGATCTTGGTCAGGTCGACGACCTCGGTCGCCTTCTTGTCGGTGTCGTCGATCAGGATGCCGTTCTTGACGTAGATGCCGCCTGCGACCCTGCGCTGCACGGAGACCGCGACGATCTCGCGGCCGCGGCGGCCGGCAAGCTCGGCATGGATGCGGCGGCAGACATCGTCGTCGATGCCGATGACCGAAGTCTGGGTCGAGGCACGGCGCGAGAAGATGCGGGTCTTGGACGCGATGTAGTTGGAGAAGTCGCCGTGCCGCTCGATGTGATCGGGCGAGATGTTGAGCAGCACCGCTACATCGCTGACGAGCGTGCGGATCAGGTCGAGCTGGAACGAGGAGAGCTCCAGCACATAGATGCCGTCCTTCTCCAGGGGCTCCAGGTCGAGCACCGGGATGCCGATGTTGCCGCCCAGCTGCACCTTGCGCCCGGCCGACTTCAGCAGGTGCGCGGTGAGTGCGCTGGTCGTCGACTTGCCGTTGGTGCCGGTGATGCCGACGACACGGCCGGGCGGGCGCGAACGGGCAAAGAGCTCCATGTCGCCGACCACCTCGATGCCCGCGGTCAGCGCACGCGCGACCAGCGGATGCGGCGCCGGATGGGCCAGCGGCACACCGGGCGAAAGCACCAGGGCGCGGAAGCTGTCCCATTCGATGCGGTAGAGATCGTTGAGCGAAACGCCCTGTTCGGCGGCATGGCGGCGGCGTGCCGGATCGTCGTCCCAGGCGCTCACCTCCGCACCGCCGGCAGCCAGGGCGAGCGAAGCGGAGATGCCCGAGCGCCCGAGGCCGAATACGGCGATCGAACTTCCAGCGTGACGTGACAGATCGATCATGGTCCTACCTCAGCTTCAGGGTTGCGAGGCCGACCAGCGCCAGAACGATGGCGATGATCCAGAAACGGATGACGATGGTCGGCTCGGCCCAGCCCTTCTTCTCGAAGTGGTGGTGGATCGGCGCCATGCGGAAGACGCGTTTTCCCGTGAGCTTGAACGAGACGACCTGAACGATCACCGACACGGTCTCCAGAACGAAGAGACCGCCGATGATGACGAGCACGAGTTCGTGCTTGGCGACGACGGCGGTGGCCCCCAGCGCCGCGCCTGCCGAAAGGCTCCCCGTGTCGCCCATGAAGACCATCGCGGGCGGCGCGTTGAACCAGAGAAAACCCAGACCCGCGCCGACCAGCGACCCGCACAGCACCGCAAGCTCACCGGCGCCGGGCACCAGGGGAAGCTGCAGGTATTCGGCGTAGATCGCATTGCCGGCGAGATAGGCGATGATGCCGAAGCTCATCGAGGAAACAATGATCGGGCCGATCGCCAGGCCGTCCAGACCGTCGGTCAGGTTGACCGCGTTGGAGGCGCCGACGATGACGAAAACGGCGAAGGCGAGGAAGATCCAGCCCAGGTTGACGAGCACATCCTTGAAGAACGGCACGGCCAGGCTGGTGCCCAGAGGATCGCCCGCGATCGAGGCGATGGCGACTGCTGCGGCCAGGGCCATGACGATCTCACACAGGATGCGGGTCCGGCTGGAGAGGCCCTTGCTGTTGCGCTTGGTCACCTTGACGTAGTCGTCTGCGAAACCCAGTGCGCCGAAGCCCAGGGTGACGAGCAGGACGGTCCAGACATAGCCGTTGGAGAGATCGGCCCAGAGCAGGGTGGTCACGGTCACCGCAAGCAGGATCAGGACACCGCCCATGGTCGGAGTGCCGGCCTTGGTGACGATGTGATGCTCTGGACCATCGGCGCGGATCGGCTGGCCCGCGCCCTGCACAGAGCGCAGCCAGGCGATGATGCGGCTGCCCAGAAGCAGGCTCAGCACCAGCGCCGTCAGCATCGCACCGCCCGTGCGGAAGGTGATGAACTGGAACAGCCGCAGCGCGCCGAAGTCATCGGAGAGCGTGGGCAGGAGTGCGTAGAGCATGGTCCCCTCCCCCTCAGGCGCTCTGGCCGGCGCGCGTGGCGGCGGGCTTCACGAGCGCCTCCACCACGGCTTCCAGGCCGATGCGGCGCGAGCCCTTGACCAGAACGACGTCGCCGGGCCGCACGATGGCGGTGAGCAGGGCCGCGATGCCGCGGGCATCGCCCGCCGCACCACCGCGCCGCGCCGACTGAAGCTGGCCGTAGAGGCGATTCATCAGCGGACCAACGGCAAAGACCAGATCGATGTTGCCGCGCTCGACCTCGACCGCCAGGGCGATGTGCTGGGCGACGGCCGTGTCGCCCAGTTCCAGCATGTCGCCGAGCACAGCGATGCGGCGCCCGCCCTTGCCCGTTGGCACCTGGGCGAGAACCTCCAGCGCGGCGCGCACGGCGACCGGGCTGGCATTGTAGCTCTCGTCGATCAGCAGGGCGCTGCCGCCGGCAAGGGCAATCTCGTGGCGCACGCCGCGTCCCGGCGGCGGCACGATGTCGCCCAGCGCCCTGGCGGCGGCCGCAACGTCGGCGCCCAGGTGGTGGACGACGGCCAGGACGCCCAGGCTGTTCATGGCCTGATGACGCCCAGCGATAGCGAGACGGTAATGAACCCGGATGCCTTCGACGTCGGCTTCGATGACGCTGCCTTCGCCGTCGGAGGTGAGCGAGATCAGGCGGACATCGGCATCCGCCACCTCACCGAAGCGCACGATGCGGCCGGCGCCGACCGCGGCAGCGTGGGCCGCCAGTGCCGCGGCATGGCGGTTGTCGCCGTTGATGATGGCGATGCCGCCGGGCTCCAGGGCATCGAAGATCGCCGACTTCTCCGCGGCGATCGCATCCTCGCCGGCGAAGTTGCCGGAATGGACGGGTTCGACCGTGGTGATCAGCGCGACATGGGGGCGCACCAGCGCAGACAGCGGCGCGATCTCGCCCGGCGCATTGGTGCCGATCTCGAAGACCGCGAAGGCGGCGTCGCGCGGCATGCGGGCCAGCGACAGCGGCGTGCCGACGTGGTTGTTGAAGCTCTTCTCGCTGGCATGCGTCAGACCCTGGCGCGAGAGGACATGGCGCAGCGCCTCCTTCGTGCCGGTCTTGCCGACGCTGCCGGTGACCGCGGCAACGCGCGCGGTGGTGCGGGCGCGGGCGGCACGGGCCAGGCGATCAAGCCCCTCGCTGGTGTCGACGACCACCAGCAGCGGACCCGCACCCGCGGCATCCTCCGGGCAGCGTTCGACCAGCGCGGCGGCGGCGCCATTGCGGAAGGCCTGGACGACATAACCGTGGCCGTCGCTGGTTTCGCCCTTCAGGGCGACGAAAAGATCGTCATCAACGACAGCGCGGCTGTCGAAGGCAACGCCACGGGCCTTCCAGGGCGCGGTCGAGGTGCCGCCGGTCGCCTTCTCGGCCTCGTCGTTGGTCCACAACCAGTCGCTCATGGCCGGCCTCCCAGCATGGCGATGGCGGCGCGGGCCTCTTCGGCATCGTCGAAGGGCAGCACCGTGGTGCCGACGGTCTGGCCGGCTTCATGTCCCTTGCCGGCGATGACCAGCACGTCGTCGGCGCCAAGTGCGGCTACGGCGGTGCGGATCGCCTGGCGGCGGTCGCCGATCTCGACGGCCCGCGTGCAACCGGCAAGCGCCTCGCGGCGGATGACGGCGGGGTCCTCCGTGCGCGGATTGTCGTCGGTCAGCCAGACCAGATCGGCATGGCGGCAGGCGGCGGCGGCCATCAGCGGGCGCTTGGCCCGGTCGCGGTCGCCACCGCAGCCGAAGATGACACCCAGGCGGCCTGCCGTGCCCGGACGCAGGGCGGCAAGCACGGTCTCCAGCGCGTCGGGCGTGTGGGCATAATCGACATAGATGCGCGCACCCGCGGGATGTCCGGAAACCGGCTCCAGGCGCCCGCGCACACCGTGCAGGGACGGAGCCAGCGCCAGCACGCGGGCAAGCGGAAGATCTTCGACGGCTGCGACCATGCCGGCAGAACACAGCATGTTCATGGCCTGGAAATGGCCCGGCAGCGGCAAGGTGATGGTGTGGCTTGCACCCTCGGCCTCGACGGTCAGGGTCTGGCCGCCGTCGGCCAGATCGCGATCGCAGACGAGGCGCAGATCGGCGCCCGCGTGGCCGTAGGAGATCACCCGCAGGCCGTGCTCGCGCGCGATCCGGGCATAACCCTCGAACTCCGGCGTATCGGCGTTGATGACCGCGGTGCCGCCGGCCTCGACCAGGGTGAACAGACGCCCCTTGGCGGCGCGGTAGTCGTCGAGCGTGGCGTGATAGTCGAAGTGGTCCTGGGTGAGGTTCGTGAACCCGGCCGCGCGCAGGCGCACGCCATCCAGGCGGTGCTGGTGAAGGCCATGGCTGGAGGCTTCCAGGGCGACGCGCTCCAGGCCGGAGGCGGCGAGTTCGGCCAGGACACGGTGCAGCGTGGCGGGATCGGGCGTGGTGTGACCCAGCCCCGCCGTGCCCGCACCGCGCACGACACCGAGCG
>CALLQH010000299.1 GCA_938014945.1 uncultured bacterium
AGCCGCCCCGAGGTCGATCTCGACGATCCCGCGACCGTCCACGAGGAAGCCGATGGCGAACCCCTGCCCGACGAGCAGGCCGCCCATGGCCAGATGGCGGTCATTCTGCGTGACGCCATCGCCCTGTTGCCGCCGGACCAATCCGAAATCGTCGCCCTTGCGTATCAGCGGGACATGTCTCACTCGGAAATCGCTTCCGAACTGGACCTGCCGCTCGGCACCGTGAAGTCGCGCCTGCGGCTTGCCCTCGTGAAGCTCAGAACCACCATGGAGGGTCTCGATTGACCGTCACCCACCACCCTGACCGGGCGCTGCTGCTCGACTACGCCACGGGCGCGCTCAGCGAACCCTTTGCGCTGGTCGTGGCAACGCACATGGCCCTGTGCCCGGCCTGCCGCCGCGAGGTCGCCGCGATGGAGGCAATCGGCGGCGCCATGCTTGAGGCCTCTGCTGCCCCCGCAGAAGCCTCCTGCGAGGACGCCTTCGCGCGCCTGATGGCCCGTGTCGATGCCATGCCCGCCGATCCAGCCCCGTCGCCGCCACCGCCCTGCGATCCCGCCCTGGCCGCGATCCCGCGCCCGCTGCGCGACCGCCTGCCCGCCGCACCCGACCGGATGCCCTGGCGCCGCCAGGGTCCGGTCGAGACGGTGTTCCTGCCCTGCGAAGTACCGGGCTTCCGGGTGCGCATGCTGCGCATCGCGCCGGGCCGCGGCGTGCCGCGCCATACCCATCGCGGCGAGGAACTGACCCTGGTGCTGCAGGGCGCCTACAGTGACGCCACCGGCCATTTCGCCCGCGGCGATCTGGAGACCGCCGATCCCAGCCTCGATCATCAGCCCGTGGCCGATCCCGGCGAGCAGTGCATCTGCCTTGCCGTCACCACCGCGCCCCTGCGTCTGACCGGGCGTCTGGGCCGCCTGATCGACCCCTTCCTCGACATCTAGGGCGCCGTGTCATGGTTCTGTCCCGCCGCATGTTTTGCCTGGCCGCGGCTGCCGTGATGCTGCCGGGCTGGTTCGCCGCCGCCGAGGCCCCTGCGCTCGACTGGCAGTCCATGCCGCTGCCCAGCCTGGACGGCGGCGTGCTCGACCCCGCGATGTTCGAGGGGCATGCGGTTCTGGTCGTCAATACGGCGTCCTTCTGCGGCTTCACGCCCCAGTACGAGGGCCTGCAGGCCCTGTGGGAGCGCTACCGCGACCAGGGGCTGGTCGTTCTGGGCGTGCCGTCCGACGACTTCGGCGGCCAGGAGTACCAGGACAACGGCGAGATCAAGAGCTTCTGCCAGGTGACCTACGGCATCGATTTCCCGATGCTCACCCGTCAGCAGGTGACCGGCGCGGACGCCCATCCTCTGTTTGCCTGGATCGGCCGCGAGGCCGGTGCCCTGGGCAGCCCGAAGTGGAATTTCTACAAGTACCTGATCGGCTCCGACGGCCGCCTCGTCGACTGGTATTCCTCGGCGACCGGCCCCGGATCGGAGAGCCTTGCCGCAGCGATCGAGACCGCGGTCGCCGCCCGGCCATGAGCCGCCCGCCCCTGCGGGGCGACATGCCCTACGAGGACGAGTTCGCGCTGCATCGCGCCGAATTGTGGACGCCCGCGGGCGCCCCCGGCTGGCAGGAGCGACGCCGGGCCGCCGCCGCCTGGCTGGTCGCCTACAAGGAGGCCAGCGACGACCTTGTGCAGCGCACCGAGGCGCGCATCCTGCGGGACGAGCAGCGCCTGTCTTCGTGACGTGTTTTCAGAGAAAGGTGGGGGCGACCGCGCGGTGGGGCCGGCCGCCCCCGATGCTTCCCGGGGGACTCCCTGTTGGACCGCATGGACATGCGGCGGGCTCGGGAAGGCCGCGAGCCGTCGACGAGGGGAATGCCGACGCTCACACGAACTGTTACGGCACATGCCATGCGGCGGATCACCCCGGCGGCTGGCCTTCGCCGGAACGATGGTCTAGTTCAGGGGCAGCGATCGGAACCACGTCATGGCCAGCCAGAGCAGCACGGACAGCATCGAGGGCGCCTATCCCGAGCCGGTCCTGCGCGCAGCAGGCGACAGCGCCCTGCTCATCGCCTTCGGCGACCGCCTCGACCCCGCGATCAACAACGCCGCCATCGCCTTTGACGCCCGCCTGCGCGAGGCGGCGATTGCGGGCGTGAGCGAAACCGCCCCCACGATCCGCTCCGTCCTGGTGCGCTTCGATCCCCTTGAGATCGCCCCGGATCGACTGCGCGGCACTGTCGCAGAACTGCTCGCCGAACGGGACTGGCTCTCCGCCCCGCCACCCGCCGAGCGCAGCCTCTGGCGCATTCCGGCCTGCTACGGCGGCGAACACGGGCCGGACCTCGACGAGATTGCCGATCTGGTCGGCTGCTCGCCCGCCCAGGCCGCGCAGCGCCATGCAGAGGCGCGCCAGCGCGTCTTCATGCTGGGCTTTGCGCCCGGCGTCGCCTACCTCGGCCTGCTGCCGGAGGCCTGGAACATCCCGCGCCTGAAGGAGGTCCGCCCGGAGATGCCGGCCGGCTCCCTGCTGGTCGCCGTGCGCCAGACCGTGCTTTTTGCCGCGGCCATGCCGACCGGCTGGCGCGCCATCGCGCGCACGCCCTTCCGCAGCTTCGATCCCCGCCGCGATCCCCCCGTGCTGATCGCGCCGGGCGACGAGATCGGCTTTACGCCGGTCGAGGCCGCGGAATTCGCGCGCCTCACCGAACGCGCCGAGAACGGCGAGAGCATCGTCACGCGGGAGGACCTGGCGTGAGCGCGACCCTGGAGGTGATCGCCGCCGGCCCCTCGCTCACCGTGCAGGACGCCGGGCGGCCCGGCCTGCAGCGCTACGGCATCACCCAGGGCGGGGCGATGGACGCCATCGCCATGGCCGAGGGCGCCGCCCTGCTGGGCCAGGACGTCGCACTTGCCGCCATCGAGATGGCCGGTTTCGGCGGCAAGTTCCGCGCCCGGGGCGCCCCCCTGCGCATCGCGCTGACCGGTGCCGCGATGCGCGCTCGCCTGGACGGCCAGGACCAGCCCTGGAACACCAGCCTGACGCTGGAGCCCGACACCGTGCTGGAGATCGGCGCCGCCGAGGACGGCGCCTACGGCTATCTCCATGTCGGCGGCGGTTTTGCGACGCCCGAACAGATCGGCTCCCGCTCGACCCACCTGCGTTCGGCCATCGGCGGGCTGGAGGGCCGCGCCCTGCGCGAGGGCGACCGGCTGCCCGTGGGCAAGGACGGTGGCGGGCGCACCGGCATGGTCCTGCCGCGCGGCCGCCGTTTCGGCCAGCGCGAGATCCGCATCCTCTGGGGCGCCCAGGCCGATGCCTTTTCGCAGGCCGAGCGCCAGCGTTTCCTCAGCTGCGAGTTCGACATGACGACACGGCGCGACCGGCAGGGTGCGCGCCTGAAGCCGCTTGGCGAGCCCTTCCATGCCGAAAGCGCGCTGACCGGCGTGTCCGATGCGGTGGTGCTGGGCGATATCCAGATTCCCGGCGACGGCCTGCCCGTCGCCCTGCTCGCCGACCGCCAGCCGACCGGCGGCTATCCCCGCATCGCCACGGTGATCTCGGCCGACCTTGCCGCGCTGGCGCAGATTCCCGGCCACGCCCGCTTCCGCTTCCGCCTGGTGAGCGAAGAGGAGGCGCTTGCCGCCTTGCGGGCCAATCGCCGCGAAATCGCCGAGTTATCCCGCCAAATGCGCCCATTGGTGCGCGATCCGCGTGACATGGGCGACTTACTGGCCTTCAATCTCGTCGATGGGGTGATATCGGCAAGGGAGGAGGAGACGTCATGACCGCGACCATCGACCTCAATGCCGATCTGGGCGAATCCTTCGGCCCCTGGCCCATGGGCGATGACGACGCCCTGCTCGACATCGTGACCAGCGCCAATGTCGCCTGCGGCTTTCATGCCGGCGATCCGCTGGTCATGGCCAGGACCGTGGCGCTGTGCCGCGACAAGGGCGTGGGCATCGGCGCCCATCCCGGCTTCGACGACCTGCGCGGCTTCGGCCGCCGCCGCGTTCTCGACCCCGATCCGGCCTCCCTGCGCGCCATGCTGATTTACCAGATCGGCGCCATCCAGGGCATGGCGCGGGCGGCGGGCACCAGCGTGCGCCACGTCAAGCTGCACGGCGCCCTTTCCAACATGGCAAGCGAGGACGCGACCCTCGCCCGCCGCTGCATCGACGCCATCCGCGAGGCCGATCCCGGCCTTGTCGTCATGGCCATGGCCGCGACACCCCTGGAAAGCGAGGCGCTGGCCGCCGGCGCCCCGGTCGCGCGCGAGGTCTTTGCCGACCGCGCCTACAACGACGACGGCACCCTGGTCGCGCGCGGCACACCAGGCGCCATGATCGAGGATCCCGATGAGGCCGCAGACCGTGTGTTGCGCATGATCGACGAGCAGGCGTTGGTCTCCGTCAACGGCAAGCGCATCGCGGTGTCACCCCAGACGGTATGCACTCATGGCGATTCGCCCTCGGCCGTCGCCATGGCCGAACGGCTGCGCACGCGCCTGGAACAGGCCGGCGTGCGCATCGCCGCCTTTCCCGCCTCCTGAGCCGCCGCCGGAGCACGCCCTTGGACCTGATCTTCATGCTGACGCGGGACGATCTGACGGTCGCCAACTGCCTGGAGGTGGTGGACCGCGTCATCCCGCTGGGCGTGCGTCACCTGGGCTTCAAGGATGTCGGCGTGCCGCTGGCCGTGCAGCGCGAGCTGCTGGCGCGCATCAAGGCCTCGGGCGCCACGAGCTACTTCGAGGTGGTGAGCGAAACGCCGGAGGCCTGCCTCGCCTCGGCCAGGAACGCCGTCGACCTGGGCGTCGACTGCCTGCTGGGCGGCACCGACGTCGCCGCGATGGTGGAGATCGCCGCGGGCAGCGGCATCGCGCTCTACCCCTTCTGCGGCTTCCCCCAGGGCCATCCGACGAAGCTGGGCGGCAGCCCCGCCGACATCGCCGACCATTGCCGCGCCATGGTCGCCGCGGGCGCCGCAGGCGTCGACCTGCTGGCCTACCGCGCCGTGGATGCCGATCCCGTCGACCTCATCAAGGCGGCGCGCAAGGCACTGGCGCCGGGCCGCCTGATCGTTGCCGGCAGCATCGACAGCCCGGACCGGGTGCGCACCATGGCCAAGCTCGGCGTCGATGCCATCACCATCGGCACCGCCCTCTTCCAGGGCGTCTTCGCGCCCGGCCGCCAGGGCATCGAAGCCCAGCTCCAGGCGGCACTGGATGCGCTGACCTAGAACTCCACGACAAGCTGCATGCGATGGCTGGCGGTGCGCGCCACGGTGTATTCCACCGGGCGGCCCTCCAGATCGACGTTGATGCTTTCGGCATGGAGGATCGGCTGGGTGCGCGGCATGTCGAGCAACTCGGCATCCTGCGCGTCGGGCAGGCGGGCCTGGATGCGCGTCGTCTTGCGCAGGTAGTCGGTGACGCCGTACTGCGCCAGCGCCTTGGTGATCGAACCCGTCGCCTCATAGGCAGCGTCGATCCCCTTGAAGCGGCCCTGCGGCAGGTGGTGGGCGACGATGCTGACCGGCCGGCCGTCGACCATGTTCACCGCCTCGATCAGCACCACCTTGTGTCCGCGCCGGATGTCGAGCGCCTGGGCGACCTCCGTATTGGCCGGGATCACGGCCCGGCGCACCACGCGTCCGCCGGGGCGGCGCGCCAGGCGCGTGATGTTCTCGGAGAAGCGGGTGCGCGGGGCGACGGCGTAGTCGATCATGTCGTCGCGCACGAAGGTGCCCCGGCCCTGCTCGACGCGCAGCACGCCGGCATCGCGCAGCGAGGCGACGGCCCGCCGCAGGGTGTGGCGATTGACGCCGAAACGTTCGGCCAGATCGCCCTCGGTGGGCAACCGCTCGCCGGGCTTCCAGGTGCCCTTCGCGATATCGGCCTTCAGGCGGTCCTCGATCTGCCGCCACATCGCAATGCCCACGCCGCGATCCATCGCGCCCCCGTCCGGTTCCGTTACAATCGTCTATATGATTGGATGTTCGTGACGATTTGTCGAAGGCCTGTCACATACCCCAATTAGGGTCGTGGCGCACCGGCCAAAGGAGACCAGACCATGCCCGCCAGCACCATCGACGATGTCGTTGCCCTGATCGAGAAGGAAGGTGGCGCGCGTTACGGGCGCGAGCCGGTGAGCCAGCTCGAACACGCCCTGCAATCGGCCACCCTGGCGCTGAGCGCCGGCGCCAAACCCTCCCTGATCGTCGCCGCCATGCTCCACGACGTCGGCCACCTCAGCGATCCCGATGCCGACCGCGCCGACGAGGAAGACCGGGACGCCCGCCACGAGGCAAGCGGCGCGCGCTGGCTCTCTACCCTCTTCGGCGACGACGTTCTGGCGCCCATCCGCCTGCATGTCGCGGCCAAGCGATACCTGACTGCCGTCGACGACGGCTACATGGCGACCCTTTCACCCCAGTCGGTGCGCAGCCTGGAGCTGCAGGGCGGTCCCTACAGCGAGATCGAGGCCGAGCGTTTCATCGCCGCGCCCCATGCCGCCGATGCCGTGCTGCTGCGCCGCTGGGACGACGAGGCCAAGGTGCCGGGCAAGATCACGCCGCCGCTGGAGCACTTCATTCCCATCATGGAAGCCTGCCGCAAGCCGTGAGCGCCCCAACCGTGAGCGAACGTTACGCCATCTACTGGACGCCGGACGCCGCCGGGGCGCTCGCCGCCTTCGGGGCAAGCTGGCTGGGCCACGATCCCGCGCTGGGCCGGAGCGTCGCGCGCCTGGTCCTGCCGGGCATCGACACCCGGGAGCAGGACGCCGCCACCCTGTCGCCGCGCCGTTACGGCCTGCACGGCACCCTGAAGCCGCCCTTCGCCCTGGCGTTGGGCGCGGATGCGGCGGAGCTGGAGGCGCGGCTGGCACGTTTTGCCGCCGCCATGGCGTCCTTCACCGTGCCCGCCCTGAAGCTGGCCGACATCAAGGGCTTCCTCGCCCTGGTGCCCTCGGCACCCTGCCCCGCCCTCCACGAGATCGCTGATGCGGCGGTGCGCACCTTCGACGACCTCCGCGCGCCCGCACCCGAGGCTGAACTGGCGCGGCGCAGAAAGTCCGGGCTCACACCGCGCCAGGACGGCCATCTGGTGCGCTGGGGTTACCCTTACGTCTTCGAGGACTTCGCCTTCCATCTCACCCTGACGGAACGCCTCGACGAGGCGACGCGCGCACGCTTCCGCGCCGTCCTGGAACCCATGGTCGCGCCCTTCTGCGGCGCGCCCTGGCTCTTCGATGCGGTGAGCCTGCTGCGCCAGGACGGCCCCGCCGAACCCTTCGTGCTGGTCCGCCGCTTCCTGCTCTCAGGCACCGGGGCATGAGCGGCACCCTGGTGCTGGTGGTCGGCCCGAGCGGGGCCGGCAAGGACACCCTGATCGGCGGTGCGGCCGAGGCCCTGAAGGACGATCCCCGTTTCGTCTTTCCCCGGCGCATCATCACCCGGCCGCAGGACGCCGGCGGCGAGCCGCACATCGCCCAGTCGCCGGAAACCTTCGCGGAGGCCGAGAAGGCCGGCGCCTTCGCCCTCTCCTGGCGCGCCCACGATCTCGCCTACGGCATCCCCGGCGCCATCCGCGCCGATCTGCGCGCCGGGCGTCATGTGATCGTGAATGTCTCGCGCGGCGTCATCGACACCGCGCGGCAGGCCTTCCCCCGGGTGCGCGTGATCGCCGTGACCGTGCCCAGGGAGGTTCTCGCCGAGCGCCTTGCCGCGCGCGGACGCGAGGATGCCGCCGATATCGCCCGACGCCTGGAGCGCGCCGAAGCCTTCGTTCTGGGAGGCACGGATGTGAGCACCTTTTCCAATGTCGGCAACCGCGAAGCGGCCATCGCGGGCTTTACCGCCCTGCTCACCGGCCTCGCCGAGGACTGAGCGTCAGCGCACGCCACTGCCCCCGGCGATCAGCTTGCGCCGCAGCCAGGTCGAGAGCACGTCCATCATCATGACCACAGCGACGGTCAGCGAGATGATGTAGAGCGTGTTTTCCCAGTCGACGCCGGTGCGCAGGGTCTCGACCAGCTTCAGGCCGATGCCGCCCGCGCCCAGGGCGCCGATGATGGTCGCCGAGCGGGTATTCGATTCCAGGTAATAGAGCGACTGCGAGACGAAGACGGGCAGGATCTGGGGCACGACGCCGAAGCGGTAACGCTGGGTCGCGCTTGCACCCGTGGAGGCGATGCCGTCGACCGGTTTGTTGTCGATGTTCTCGATGGCCTCGGAGAACAGCTTGCCCAGGGTGCCGATGTCGGTGATGGCGATCGCCATGATGCCCGAGAGGGGGCCCAGGCCGAAGGCACGGATGAAGATCAGCGACCAGATCAGGTGGTCGATGGCGCGCACGAAATCGAAGCATCGGCGCAGCGCCATGCGCGCGATGAAGATGCGGTTGAAGTTGGCCGCCGCCAGGAAGGCGAGCGGCATGCCGATCATGGCGGCGAGCGCCGTGCCGACGAAGGCCATGATGACCGTCTGGAGGAGCGCCTCGAAGACGTCGCCGTGCTGCCATTCCGGGTTGGTCCAGAACTGGTCGAAGATGTAGAGCACGTTCGGCATGTCGGGATCGATGCGGTCGCCGCTGAAGGCAAGGCCCGCGACCTGGAAAAAGCCCATGCCGTTGAGCGGAGAATCGAAGGGGAACCAGAAGTCCTCCCAGCCGACGAAGTAACGGTGCACCTCCACGCCCGAGCGCAGCACGATGACACGGCGGAAGAGTTCCGGGCGCGCCTCGAACTTCGTGTCGGTGAGCTTGGCCCATTCCGGCAGGGTGCCCTCGAGGCTCACCCCCTCGCTGGTCGAGGTGACGGCAAGCGGTTCCCAGTCCGGACCCGTGAGGGTCACGTGGCGGCCCTGCACGAGCAGGCGGTAACCCTCGCCGAGATCGATGTCGA
>CALLQH010000300.1 GCA_938014945.1 uncultured bacterium
GCGGCCGATTTCGGGAAACAGTTCGCCCAGCGTGCGCCCCTGCGCGGCGGTAACGGCGATACCGCTCGCCTCGGCAATCCAGTGATTCCAGAACACGATCTGCGCCTGGGCGTCGAGAATGATGACGCCGTTGTCGCAATGGGCCAGCGCAGCACCGAAAAGATCGGCTGCCTGACCTTGCGGCTTGGTCTGCGAACGCAACCCTGCCACCGCCACGGCCTAGTGAAGCCGGCCGAGCAGACGGGTTGCCGCATCGCGGAACGCACCGATCGAATCAACATTGAGAACGAAGGTGACGTAGCCCTCGATCTCGCGTCCCTCGACCGTGAAGTCGACCTTGACCACGAGCACCACCTCGAAACCCTTCGCACCCCGCAGCATGGCTCCCGAGGGACCGGCAAGGAAACGGGGCAACGAGGTTGCCACCTCACGGTCGAGCAGGTCGCCGAAGCTGCTGAGACAGGCATTGAGGATGATGTTGCCGATTTCGGTGAGCGCTTCGCGTTCCAGTTCGGTGATCGCGGTGACCGGCTCCTGGCTGCGCAGAACGATCTGGGCCAGCGCCCGGCTGCTTGCGTCGTGGAACATCAGCAGGGCGGAGCCATCGAACGGCCCGGTGAAATCCTGGCTGATCACGCAGATGTCGGTGCCGAAACGACGCCGGAAATAGTCGACCGCCTCATCCAGCGGCAGGACGACGCAGAAGGGCACCGAAAACACGATGGGGGCATCCAGCAGATCGCTCAGCGCCGAGGCGGCCTTGCCTGCCCCGATGTTGAAGATCTCCGTGAACGCGTCGCTTTCCTCTGCCGTGAAGTAGCTGGTCATATATCCGTCCCGATGTCGGCCAGCAGCTTGTCGATCTTCTCGGCCGTCACGGGCTTGGCGACGAAATGGCATCCGGCCTGGCTGGCGCGTTCGCGCATGGCGTTCTGGATGTTGGCCGTAACCAGAGCGATGTGCGCCCGGGGGGCATGTTCGCGAAGCTGTCCGACCGCATCGAGCCCGCTCTCGCCGGGCATGTTGTTGTCCAGAAACACCAGGTCGGGTGCTTCCTGGGCGACCGAACTGATGGCCTGGGCGGCATTCTCGACCTCGCGGATCCTGGCGGTCGGCCAACGCTCGGAGATCAGGCCCGCAACCATCATGCGGGCCAGCCTGCTGTCGTCGACAATGAGCACCGAACGGATCATTTCCCCCCTCCGCGAACACGAACCTGTTCGGCCGCGCTCGTCTGGCAGAGCGAGGGTCGTGTTGGCTGGCATCCTATCACGATCCGCGCTCATGGAAGGACGTAGAACGCGCCGGCGCGGAAACAAAGGGGGCGTGTTCTCCTGCGTGATGGCCGTCACGCACGCAGGACTGCTCACACGCAGGGAAGGTGACTGCAGTCACGCAACCTATGGTCGACGGACTGCTGGGCAGGCTCGCGCTCAGGCTCTCAGCGGTTGTATTGCCGGCATGGCCGCGTCCGTGAGCAGGGCGAGATTGTCGGCGAACTGCTGGGCGGTACGGTCCCAGCCATGGCCCAGGGCAAAACTCCGGCAGTCATCGCGGGAGAGAGCCAACGCGGCCCTGGCGGCGCGGCCGAGATCCTCGTCCAGCACGGCCACCCTGGGATCGTTGACGACGTCGATCGGCCCGGTCACCGGATAGGCGGCCACCGGCACGCCGCAGGCCAGGGCCTCCAGCAGGACCAGGCCAAAGGTGTCGGTGCGGCTCGGGAAGACGAAGGCATCGGCATCGGCGAAGGCCGCCGACAAGGCCTCGCCGTGCAGGGTGCCGAGGAAGCGCGCCTCGGGATGACGCCGCGCCAGGGCGGCGCGCTGGGGCCCGTCGCCGATCACCACCTTGGTGCCGGGCAGGTCCAGTGCCAGGAAGGCGCCGATGTTCTTTTCCACCGCGACACGCCCGACATAGGCAAAGACCGGGCGCGGCAGATCGCCGAGGCCTCCGCGCCGGGGCCGGAAAAGTTCGGTGTCGACGCCGCGCGACCAGGCGACGACGTTCCCGAAGCCGCGCTGTTCCAGCTCGCGCCGCAGCGATGCGGTCGCCACCATCACGGCGCTGGCCGGGCCGTGGAAGCGGCGCAGCACGGCGTAACCCAGACCCACGGGCAGGCCGAAGCGCGCCTGTACGTATTCGGGAAAACGGGTGTGGAAGCTGGTCGTGAAGGCCAGCCCACGGCGCAGGCAGAGCGCGCGTGTGGCATGGCCGATGGGCCCCTCCGTGGCGATATGGATGGCGTCGGGGGCAAAGGTGTCGATGCGTCTGGCAATGCCCCGGCCCGGCGCCAGGGCGAGGCGGATTTCCGGATAGGTCGGGCAGGGGATGGAGCGGAAACCGTCGGGCGCCACCACCTCCACCGTGACTCCGGCCGCGGTCAGCTCGTCGCGCACCCGCGCCAGGGTGCGCACCACGCCGTTGACCTGGGGATACCAGGCGTCGGTCGCCAGCAGGAGGCGCATCAGGCGGCGAAGGCTGCCGTGGCGGTACGCGTGGCGGCGTGGGTCTGGCGCTCCTCGGCCCAGTGGACCAGCTGCAGCGTGCCGTCGGGCTGTTCGATCAGCGCCGTGCAGCCCTCCACCCAGTCGCCGTCGTTGCAGTAGAGGATGCCTTCGATCTCGCGCATCTCGGCCTTGTGGATGTGGCCGCAGACGACGCCGTCGACACCGTGGCGGCGGGCTTCCTCGGCGATGGCGTGTTCGAAATTGTCGATGAACGAGACCGCGCCCTTGACCATGCCCTTGAGGTAGGCCGACAGCGACCAGTAGCCGAAGCCCAGGCGGTGACGCGCGGCGTTGAACTGGCGGTTGAGCTCCAGGGTCAGCGTGTAGGCCCAGTCGCCCAGCTTGGCCAGCCACTTGGCGTGGTTGACGATGCCGTCGAACTGGTCGCCGTGCAGGACCAGGAGGCGGCGGCCGTCGGCGGTGGTGTGAATCGCCTGGCGCTGCACCTCCAGCGTGCCGACCATCAGGCCGACGTATTCGCGCAGCACCTCGTCATGGTTGCCCGGCACGTAGATGACCCGGGTGCCCCGGCGCGCCTTGGCGAGGATTTCATGGACGACCTCGCTGTGGCTGGGCGCCCAGTACCAGCTCTTTTTCAGGCGCCAGCCGTCGATGATGTCGCCCACCAGATAGAGTTCGTCAGCCTCGAAGGAACGCAGGAACTCCAGCAGCAGGTCGGCGCGGCAGCCGCGCGTGCCCAGGTGCGTGTCGGAAACCCAGACCGTGCGGTAACGGGTGAGTTCGACGCGTGCGTTCATGAGAAGCCCTCTGACAAATATCGGTTGCGCATGTTGTGAGGGCTATCCTTGAATCTGGAAAGCGATTTCCAAGGATAGAGCAAGTTTGCGACAGCAAATTCATGGGCCTGTTACAGAAGATTCATGGTCTTCGTTCACCATGACTTCAAACGTCATCATGGGCATCCTCGTCCTGTCTGCCGGATGCATGGCGCGGCGCTTCGCCTTAGGATCGCGCTACCGGAAATGGAGGATGCGATGATGCGAACGGGTGGCTGCCTGTGCGGCGCGGTGCGCTACGAGATTTCAGGCCCCGATCCGGCAATCGACCTGTGCCATTGCGGCATGTGCCGCCGCCAGGGTGGCCACGCCCAGGCGGCGATGGCGGTGGCGCGCGGGGATTTCCGCTGGACCCGCACCGAGGGGCTTGCCTGGTATCGTTCGTCGGACCATGGCCGGCGGCCCTTCTGCAATCGCTGCGGCTCGGCGCTGGGTTACGAAGAGGATGGCGACGACATGGTCTATCCCAATGCCGGTTCGCTTGACGACGGCGGTGAGGGACTCACCGTGCGCAGCCACATCCATACCGCGTCCAAGGGTGCCTACTACACAATCGCCGATGACGCTCCGCAATACGCGGAATTGCGTCCCGAGGACTCGAATCCGTGAATTCCCGGGTCTTTTTGCTTCCAAAATGCCCGCAATGGCTTCTGGACGCTGGGCGGCTGCGTCCTTAACCTACCGCCCAACCAGCGGGCATCCGCGGACAAGAACAACCTTTGGGGCACTGCGACCGGCATGTTCGATCGCATGAGCGAGGTATGATGGCACAAACCCAAGAGCGCGAAACGAAACTGACCTGCCGCAACGTCTGGAAGGTTTATGGCTCGGATGCCGGCAGCTTCTTTCCAGGCGGCAACGGTGCGGTCGACGACCCCGATGCCCTGGTCGAGCGGATCCGCGAGTCCGGCAACATCGGCGCGGCCTGCGACGTCAGCTTCGATGTCCATGAGGGTGAGATCTTTATCATCATGGGCCTTTCGGGCTCGGGCAAGTCGACCATCGTGCGCTGTCTCTCGCGCCTGGTGGAGCCGACCGCCGGCGAGGTGATCCTCGACGGCGAGAATCTGCTCAAGGTGAGCAAGGAAAAGCTCATCGACATCCGCCGCCACAAGATGGGCATGGTCTTCCAGAACTTCGGCCTGCTGCCCCATCTCTCCGTGCTCGAAAACGTCGCCTTCCCGCTCCAGGTCCAGGGCATCGACCGGGCGGCCCGCGTCAAGCGCGCCATGGAGATGATCGATCTGGTCGGGCTCAGCGGCCGCGAGACGAGTTACCCGCGCCAGCTTTCGGGCGGCCAGCAGCAGCGCGTCGGCATCGCCCGCAGCCTGGCCGTGGAGCCGGAGCTGTGGTTCCTCGACGAGCCGTTCTCGGCGCTCGATCCCCTGATCCGCCGTCAGATGCAGGACGAGTTCCTGCGCCTGCAGAAGATGCTCCACAAGACCATCGTCTTCATCACCCACGACTTCCTGGAAGCCCTGCGCCTGGCCGACCGCATCGCCATCATGAAGGACGGCCGCGTTGTCCAGATCGGCACCCCGGCCGAGGTCGTGATGAAGCCGGCCAACGCCTATGTCGAGGAATTCACCCAGGACGTGCCGCGCGTGAAGGTCATCACCGCCCGCGACATCATGTCCCAGGCGGGCAAGCCGCTCGAAGGCGCACAGACCGTGGCGCCCGGCACCACCCTGGAACAGCTCATGCCGCGTTTTGGCGAGGGCCTGGACGCCGTCGCCGTGGCCGATGAATCCGGTACGGTGGTCGGTCATGTCACGCCCCAGGCGGTGCTCACGGCGCTGGCCACGGCCCATGAGGAAGGGAGCACGCTATGACGGTTGCCGCTCAGGAACAGGGCTCTTCCGGATTCAGCCTCGGGCGCGTTTCTCCGCAGCTCGTCTCCTGGCTGGTCTTCGGCGTCTTCGCCATCGCCTGCATCCTCCTGCGCGAGGAGATGAAGTGGCTGGTGACCTATCCCAAGGAGTGGTTCCTGAAGCTACCGATCGGCGGCGAGTGGGTGCTGCTGGAGAAGGCCCTCGAAGGGCTGATGGACTGGATCACGCTGACCTTCAAGCCGGTCTTCCGGTTCATTTCCATGGTGCTGACCTATCCCATGCGCTGGCTGGAAGGCCTGCTGCACTGGCTGCCCTGGCCCGCGACCTTCGCCCTCGTCACGATCCTCGCCTACCGCGCCAAGGACCTGCGGCTGGCACTGTTCTGCCTGGCCGGTCTATCCTACATGCTGATCGTGGGCTACTGGGACGAGAGCATGTCGACCCTGGCACTGGTCGGCATGTCGGTGCCGCTGTCGCTGACCATCGGCCTCGTCATGGGCCTGCTCGCCTTCCAGTACCGCTGGGCACGCCGCATCGTCGAACCCACGCTCGATGTCATGCAGACCGTGCCGACCTTTGCCTATCTGGTGCCGATTCTCATCCTGTTCGGCGTCGGCCCCGTGGTCGGCATGGTCGCCTCGGCGATCTATGCCAGCCCGCCGATGGTGCGCAACGTCATGCTCGGCCTGCGCCGCGTCTCCGACGATGTCATCGAGAGCGGCGAGATGTCGGGCTGCAACCGCTTCCAGCTGCTCTTCCAGGTGCGCATCCCGGCCGCCACCCCGACCATCATGGTGGGTGTGAACCAGACCATCATGGCAGCACTCTCCATGGTCATCATCGCGGCCATCATCGGCGGTTTCGCCGATATCGGCTGGGAGGTGCTCTCGACCATGCGCAAGGCCCAGACGGGCCAGAGCCTGCTGGCCGGCATCGTCATCGTCGTCATGGCCATGATGATGGACCGCATCAGCCGTGGTTTCACCGAGCGCACCGGCGACATCCCGCTGCGCACCGGCGGCAACTTCCTGCAGCGCCATCCGCTGCTGTGGGCCGCGGTCGCGGCGACCGGCATCGGCATCGTGCTCTCGCATCTGGTGCCCTTCTTCAAGGACTATCCCGACGCGCTGGTCTTCTACCCCGCAGAGCCGCTCAACGACGCGGTGAGCTGGTTCACCCGCGAGTTCTTCTTCGCCACGGACGCGGTCAAGACCTGGACGCTCTACTACTTCATGCTGCCCATGAAGGCGGGTCTGGAAAACATCGCCAGGCCGCAGTCCTGGGGCTTCTCGATGACCCAGACCACCGCGGCAATCTACTGGGCCGTCGTGCTTGGCCTGGGCGCCGGGCTGGTGCGCCTGTTCGGCTGGCGCGCGGGTGTCGTCGTCGGCCTGCTGGGTGTGCTCTATTTCTTCGGCTCCACCGGAACGCCCTGGCCCGCCTTCGTCGCCGCGGTGACGCTGATCGCCTATCAGGTCGGCGGCTGGAGGACGGCGCTGTTCGCCTTCCTCGGCATGGCCTTCATGCTGTCGACCGGTGCCTGGCCGCGCGCCATGCTGTCGTTCTATCTGACCGCGACCTCGGTGCTGTTCTGCTTTGCCATCGGCGGCGCGCTGGGCATCTGGGCCGCCCAGAGCGACCGGGCGAGCGCCGTGCTGCGGCCGATCAACGACACCATGCAGACGATGCCGCTGTTCGTGTTCCTGATCCCGGTCATCATGGTCTTCCTGGTGGGCGACTTCTCGGCCCTGCTGGCGATCATGATGTACGCCATCGTGCCGGCCATCCGTTACACCGAGTACGGTCTGCGCAATGTCGATCCGGTCGCGGTCGAGGCCGCCCGCATGATGGGCTGCACGGAGCGCCAGGTGCTGTGGCGGGTGAAACTGCCGCTGGCCATTCCGGAGATCATGCTGGGCCTCAACCAGGTCATCATGTTCGCGCTTGCGATGCTGGTCATCGCCGCGCTGGTCGGTACCAAGGGGCTGGGCCAGTGGGTCTACGACAGCCTGACCAACGCACGCTTCGGCCAGGGTTTCATCGCCGGCGGCTCGATGGCGCTGATGGCGATGATCGCCGACCGCATCATCCAGGCCTGGGCGGCCCAGAAGAAGCGCGACCTGGGCGTGGATTGAAGCCTTGCCAAAGATCGGCATGGAGCCGGTGCGACGCCGGCAGCTGATCGAGGCGACCATCGGCGCGATTCACCAGTACGGCCTGCAGAACGCCACCGTTGCGCGTATCTGCAGGCGCGCCGGCCTGTCGGTCGGCCTGGTGAACCACTACTTCGACGGCAAGGGCGAGCTCTTCGAGGAGACCATGCAGATGCTGGTCGACCAGACGCTCGCCGATGTCGAGGCCGGCATCGCTTCCGGCACGACACCGCTGGAGCGGCTCATGGGCTTCGTCGAGGGTCATTTCGCGCCGGGCCAGCGCGCGCCCGAGGCGGTCAGCGCCTGGCTCAGTTTCTATCTTCAGGTCGGCGAGAACGCGGGCTTCGGGCGCATCCAGAAGGCCTTCGATGATCGCCTTCTGGAACTGCTGCGCCCGATCCTGGCCGATCTCGTCAGCGACGAGCGCTGCGAGGGTGTCGCCCAGACCCTGATCGCGCTCGCCTACGGCCTGTGGCTGCGCCACGCCTACGATCCCGCGAACTTCGGCCTGGATGTCGTCCACCGCATCGCCATGGACTACGTCGGTGACGTCATCACGGCTGCGCCCACGCCCTCCGCGGCGCCCGGAGCCGCCATGTGACTCGGGCGAGGGCGGCCCTCAGGGCCCCCAGCGGTCCATCGCCTGATAGTAGGCAACGGCAAGGGACAGGAACCAGGGATCGCCCGTGTAGAGCGGCCGGGTCGGAAAATCGATGTTGTCGAAGGATGTGCCGCCTTCGCTGTCGCCCAGCACCTTGTGGCCGATCTTGTGGCCCATGTAGCTCGCCCAGGCGACGCCGGAACCGCAATAGCCCATGGCGTACCACAGCCCGTCGCGCTGCCCGACATGGGGCAGGTGGTCGAAGGTGTAGGCGACGAAGCCCATCCAGGTGTGGCTGATCTTGGTGTGGGTCAGCTCCGGGAACAGGCCCGCCATCACGGCGTGCAGGCGCGGGCCGGAAACCTTCGGGTCGCTCTCCTTCAGGGCGACGCGGCCGCCGAAGACCACCCGTTTGTGATCGGGCGAAGGGCGGTAGTAATAGACCACCTTGCGCGTGTCGGAGGTGACGTGCTCGCGCGGGTAGATGCGGCGCATGATCTCGTCGGGGATTTCCTCGGTTGCGATCATGTAGCTGCCGATGGGAATCACCCGGCGCTGCAGCTTGGGCGTGATGCCCTTGGTATAGCCGTTGGTCGCCACGATGACGTCGCGGGCGATGGTCTTGCCGCGGCTGGTGACGATGCCGTTGGCGCCTTCCTTCTGGTCGATGCCCAGAACCGGCGTATGGGTGTGGATCACCGCACCCGCCTTCTGCGCCAGTTCGACGAGACCGTTGGCGAACTTGGCGGGCTGCAGGCTGGCGTGGTGGGGCAGCACGGCGCCGCCGTAGTAGGCGTCCGTGCCGATCTCGCTCGCCATCTCGGACTTGGGCACCATGTGCCATTCCAGCGGCACGATGTTCTTCACCTTCTCGAAGCCTTCGGCGAGCTGCTCGTAGCGGCTGGGCCGGTGGGCGCCGATGAAACGGCCGCAGGTGCGCAGGTCGCAGTCGATGCCTTCCGTCTCGATGAATGCCTTGACGTAACGCAGGCTCTCGTAGCCTTCGTTCATCATGGCGTGGGCGGTGGTCTGGCCGTAGTGGCGCGTCAGGTCGTCGACACCGGGTTTGACGCCCGAACCGATCTGGCCGCCGTTGCGCGCACTGCAGCCCCATGCCGCATCCTGGGCATCGAAGACATGCACGCTGCGCCCGGCCCGCGCCAGCACGATGGCCGCGGTCAGGCCGGTGTAACCCGCGCCGACGATGGCGACATCCACCTTGTCGGGGATCGGCTGGTGGGGAATCTCCGGGCGCGGCGCTTCATCCCACCAGTAGGGGGTGAGCTTCATGTCGTCGGCGAAAAGCGGATGACTCACGGGCAGGCTCCAGTTGGCAGATCGGTCGCGCGAGGGATGACGCACAAGCTTAGCCGACGTAGGCTCCCGCGCGATAGGTAAACGGAGAGAACAAGATGGCCGCACGGCTCAACGAAACCTGGCAGGTCACCAAACCGGCCGTCGTTTCCGGCAAGGGGCTGGTCGCCAGCCACCATTACGAGGCCTCGGCCATCGGCGCACAGGTGCTGGCCGACGGCGGCAATGCGGTCGATGCCGCGGTTGCCACGGGTCTGGCGATCGGTGTCGCCGAACCCTGGATGAGCGGCCCCGGCGGCTGCGGCTACATGGTCATCTACGACGCCGAAAGCGGCACGACCAAGGCCATCGATTTCGGCTGCGTTGCACCAAAACGGCTCGATCCCGCCGATTATCCGCTGAAGGAAGGCGGCACCGACGACGATCTCTTCGGCTGGCCGCTGGTGGTGGACGACCGCAACGTGCAGGGCCCGCTCTCGGTCGCCACGCCCGGCACGGTCGCCGGCTGGGCGCTGGCGCTGGAGCGTTTCGGCACGCTGCCCTGGAAGGAAGCCATCGGCCCCGCCATCGATCTCGCCCGCCGCGGCATGATGGTCGACTGGTACGCCACCCTGCGCATTGCCCTGGAGGCGCGCGGCCTGTCGCAGAACGCCGCCGCGGCCGATTTCTTTCTGCCGGGCGGCCTGCCGCCGGTCAGCTACGATCCCGACAACCTGATGACCCTGCAGAGCAGTGCCCAGGTCGCCACCCTGGAGCGGTTGCGCGATGCCGGACCGGGCGATTTCTACAAGGGCGACATCGCCGCCACCATCGCCTCCGACATGGCCGCGGTCGGCGGCAAGCTCGACCGCGCGGATCTTGCCGCCTACGAGGCCCGCCTGGTCGATACCCGGACCGCCCGTTACCGCGACGCCACCATCCATGTGCCGCCCGGCCTCAACGCCGGTCCGACCCTGCTCGATGCGCTGGCGCGTCTGGAGGGCGGCTGGTCCGCCTCGGGCGGAACGCCGGACACGGCGGCCTACACCGCCTATGCCGAATCGCTGTTTGCCGCCTACCGGCACCGGCTGGAGACCATGGGCGAGGGCAACGGCGAAAGCTGCACCACCCATCTCACCGTGGTCGACGCCAAGGGCAACATGGTGGCGCTGACCCAGACCCTGCTCTCGGTCTTCGGCAGCCGTGTGCTGCTGCCCAACATCGGCTTTCTGATGAACAACGGCATCATGTGGTTCGATCCGCGCCCGGGCGGGCCCAACGCCATGGCGCCGGGCCGGCGTCCGCTGTCGAACATGTGCCCGGCGGTGGTGACGCGCGAGGCCGGCAATTTTGCTCTGGGCGCCTCGGGCGGACGGCGCATCTTCCCGGCGGTGATGCAGCTCATCTCCTTCATGGTCGACCACGGCATGACCCTGGATCAGGCCTTCCACACGCCGCGCCTGGATGTCAGCGGCGCGAGTCTGGTCGCTGCCGACACGCGCATCCCGGCCGAGGCTCGCGCGGCACTTGCGGCGCGCTGGAAGACGACGGACGTGCCTTATGCCGTGACGCCCGCGCTCTACGCCTGCCCCAATGCCGTCCATGACCTCGGCCACGAACGGCACGGCGCGGCCTTCCTCATGTCCCCGTGGGGGCAGGTGGCGGCCGGTTAACCCGGCGGCAGGGTCGGCAGGAAACGCACGACGTCGTCGAGGTCGGGGCGGGCACGCTCCGACGGCGGCGACTTCGGCGTACCGATGTGGATGAAGCCCACCAGGTGTTCGTCCTGCGGGATGCCGAGCACCGCCTTGACGACCGGGTTGTAGGCCGGCCAGTTGGTCACCCACTGGGCGCCGAAACCCATGGCCGTGGCGGCGTGCAGCAGGTTCATGCAGACATTGCCGCAGGACAGGAGCTGCTCGACCTCGGGAATGGCGTGGTCGCGTTCGATCTTGCTGGAAACGATCACCAGCACGGGCGAGCGTTGCGGCCGGACGCGCTCCAGCTGCAGACGTTCTTCCTTGGCCTCGGGTTCGTCCCGGGCGAATTCACGCACGAACAGCTCGCCGAGTTCCGCCTGGGCGGTCTTGCCCACCACCTGCAGCCGCCAGGGCATCAGGCGGCCATGATCGGGCACGCGCACGGCGGCCTCCAGCATGGTCTGCAACGCTTCGGGATCGGGACCCGGTTCGATCAGTTGCGCCGCCAGCACCGAGCGGCGCGAGGTGAGCAGGTCGATCGGACGGGCATCGATGCGGTTGAGCGCGCCCTCAGCCTTGTCCGCGGCTTTCTCCGGGGCCTTTTCCATGGTCGCGGCCATGTGTCGTCTCCTGTCTGCAAGTCATTCGCAATTGCAATCTGAAGCGGTTGCCGGCGCGGCGCAAGGGTGCGGGTTCAGCAGGTCGCCTGGGTGCAGTTCATCTTCATGTCGTTGAACAGGCCCGCCGTCTCCTGGCCGTTGAGCATGCGGTAGACCTCCATGCCCTCCAGCACGCGCTGCACGTAGTTGCGCGTTTCGGAGAAGGGGATCTCCTCGATCCAGTCGACGATGTCGACATTGGGGTCGTGGGGATCGCCCATGGCCTCCACCCACTGCCGCACGCGGCCTGGACCGGCGTTGTAGGAGGCGATGGCGCGCACGAAGGAGCCGTTCTGGTTCTCGATCATCTGGGCGAGATAGGTGGTGCCCAGACGCATGTTGAACAGCGGGTCGCTGGTCAGCTTGGCGTCCGAGGAGGAAAGCCCCAGCTTGCCGGCCACCTCGCGCGCCGTGGCGGGCATGAGCTGCATCAGGCCGCGCGCGCCCGCGGGCGAGACGACGCCGGGGTCGAAACCGCTCTCCTGGCGGATGATGGCGTAGGCGAGCGAGGGATCGACAGGCACGGGCTCGGGCAGGGCGATCATGGGATAACCCGCCGTCACCAGCACGCTGCCCGCCTGCACGGCGCGCTTGGCGACCATTACGGCGAGGTCCGGGCGCCGCAGCACCAGGGCAAGCTGGCCGATCAGCTGATGGCGCGCGCCGGAATCGGTGGCGTCGGTCATGCGCGTGAGGAAGACACGGACCAGCCGTTCCTGACCGATCTCGGCGAGCTGGCGCACGATGGTCGTCAGCTCGTCGCCGGCAAAGGCCGCGATCTCGGCCTGGGTCGGCTGGGGCGCCTCGGGCAGGCGCGGCTGGATGCCGAGCTTGGCGGCGCCGAGCTGGCCGTAGAAGGTCGTGCCGTTGTCGGCGGCAAGGTCGTACCATGTCGTGGCGATCCCGGTGTCGCCCAGGGCCTCGGCTGCCCGGCCTGCCCAGTACGCGCCGCGCGCCCGGCTGATGGGATAGGAGACTTCGCCGTAGAAGGTCATGAAATGGTCGAGCGCATTGCGCGCATTGCCCAGCTTGCGCAGGGAGATCCAGCCCGCCAGCCACTCGACCTCGTGATAGACCGCCCCGCTCAGCTCGAAGTGCTGCGCCAGGATGCGGTAGGCGCCGGCGGCATTGCCGGTCTCCAGCAGATCGCGCGCCAGGATGAGCCGTTCCTGGGCCCAAAGATCGGGATAGCCGAGCTCGGCGGGCGCGCGGGCCAGCAGCTCGATGGCGCCGGCCTCGTTGCCGTGGGTGCGGCGCCAGCGCAGGCGCTCGTAGAGCAGGCCGGGATCGTCGGCCAGCCCCAGCGGCACGGCGTTGACCGCGCCATCGACACCCGGGCCGCCGTTGCGCAGCACGATACGGGCCCGCGCCAGGGCCCGATGGTCGGCATCGACGAAGGGCAGGATGCGCTCGGCGGCCGTCGTCTGGCCTTCCCAGAGCAGGCGGTCGAGGCGGGTCCAGGCCAGACGCGCCGGGATGATGCTGGCGTAACGCTCCAGGAAGGTCTTTTCGTCGCTGGAGGAGAAGTCGCGGCCGTTCCAGGCATCGATGGCGGCAAGCTGCAGTTCCTCGGTGCGGCCCAGGGCCTCAAGCGCGGCGAGCTGGCGCAGCGTGCCCTTGCCGGACAGCGGCGGGTAGGCGTCGAAATAGGCGATGACGTCGGCGGGTGCCAGTTCCTGGGGCATGGCCTCCTCGGCGCGCCGGCGCAGGTCGTCCAGGCGCGGCCATCCGGGATTTTCCACCAGGAAGGAAACGATCGTGACGAAATCGCCTGTGCGGCTGCTGTCCTGAAGCTGGAGCCAGAGGATGACCTCGGCCAGGGTCGGATCGCCGGCCTGCGCGGCGGTGGCGCGTGCGGCGCTCCAGTCCTTCAGGTCTGCCTTCTCGAAGGCGGAGCGGTAGATCGCCTGGTCACCCTGTGACAGGGCCTGGGCGGAGGCGGGGTTGGTGGCGGCGATGCAAGCAAGCAGCGCCAGCGCGCCGCAAAGACGCGTCAGCAACAAGCGGGTTCTCCCGGGAGAGGCGTCAGACGGTGAAGGATTCGCCGCAGCCGCACATCCCCTTGACGTTGGGGTTGTTGAAAACGAAGCGGCTTTCCAGCCGGTCCTCGTGCCAGTCCAGTTCCGTGCCCAGCAGGAACATCGCCGCGCTGGGTTCGATCAGCAGACGCACGCCCTTGTCCTCCACCACGTCTTCCTTGCCCGTGGTCTCGGTGGCGTAGTCCATGGTGTAGGAAAAGCCGCTGCAGCCGGCCATCTTGACGCCGACCTTCAGGCCCACGGCGTCCGCGTTCTGCGCCATCAGGGCCTTGACCCGTTCGGCGGCGCGGTCGGTGAGCGAGAGCAGCTTCTTGTCGGATGGTGCGAACATGATTCCTGTCACTCCGTGGGCTAGTACATGCCCAGTTCGATTTTAGCATAATCGGACATCATCGAGGGATCCCATGGCGGGTCCCAGACGATCTCCACCTCGATATCGGTCGTCGTCTCGACCGTGGCGACGGCATCCCGGATCCAGATCGGGATTTCCTCGGCCACCGGGCAGCCGGGCGCGGTCAGCGTCATCTCGATCTTGACCGAGCCGTCCTTGCGCGAATCGATGGCGTAGATCAGGCCCAGGTCATAGACGTTCACCGGAATTTCCGGGTCGAAGACCGTGCGCAGGGCATCGACGATGTCGCCGATCAGCGGTTCGCCCTCTTCCTGGGCAATGCTGTGGGGGTCGACGTCCTCGGTGGCGTTCGGGCGCCAGCTCTCGTGCACCTTGGGCTCGGGCGCCGCAGCGGTTTCGCTCGCCTCGGCGATCTGGCCCTGGGCCTGCTGTGTGTTGGTCTCGTCCATCCTCTACTCCGTCGTCACGACGTTTTCGCCGTCCATCGCTGCGGTCATGGTGTGCCAGGCCAGCGTCGCGCACTTCACCCGCATGGGAAACTGCTTCACGCCGGCCAGCACGATGAGCTTTTCCAGATCCTCGTCGTCGGCGCCCTCGATCTCTTCCTTGCCCATGACGAAGTCGTGGAAGCGGCGGAACAGGGCGCGCGCCTCCTCCTCGGTCTTGCCGGCGACGATCTCGGTCATCATCGAGGCAGAGGCCATGGAGATGGCGCAGCCGCGCCCCTCGAAGGCGACATCCTCGACCAGGCCGTTGTGGCCGACCTTCAGGTAGACCGTCAGGCGGTCGCCGCACAGCGGATTGTCGCCCTCGGCATGGCGGTTGGCGTCCTCGGGATGGCGGAAGTTCCGCGGGTTCTTGCCGTGGTCCAGGATGACCTCCTGGTAGAGATCGCGCAGGTCGTCCATCAGGCGAAAATCTCCCGGGTCTTTTCCAGCGAGGCGACCAGCGCGTCGACCTCGGCGAGCGTGTTGTAGAGGCCGAAGGAGGCGCGCACGGTCGCGGCGATGTCGTAGTGCTCCATCACCGGCTGGGCGCAGTGGTGGCCGACGCGCACGGCCACGCCCTCGCGGTCGACGATGGTGCCGATGTCGTGGGGGTGGATGCCGTCCAGCAGGAAGGAAACGATGCTCGCCTTGGCCGGGCTGGTGCCGATGATCGTCACCCCGTCCATGGCCTCCAGGCGGCGCACCGCGTGATCGAGCAGCATCGCCTCGTGTTCGGCGATGGCGTCCATGCCCAGCGCGTCGACATAGTCCAGCGCCTCCTTCAGGGCGATCACCTGGGCGATCGCCGGGGTGCCGGCCTCGAAGCGGTGGGGAATGCCCTTGTAGGTCGACTTCTCGATGCCGACGCGGGCGATCATCTCGCCGCCGCCCTGCCACGGCGGCATGGATTCCAGAAGCTCTGCGCGGCCCCACAGACCGCCGACACCCGTCGGGCCGTAGATCTTGTGACCTGAGAAGGCAAAGAAGTCGCAGCCCATCGCCTGGACGTCGACCGGGCGGTGGGTGATTGCCTGGCAGCCGTCGACCAGCACCTTCGCGCCGGCGTCGTGGGCCATGGGGATCATGCGCTCCAGCGGCGGAATGATGCCCAGCGCGTTCGACTGGGCGGTGATCGCCACCAGCTTCGTCTTTGGGCCCAGCAGGTCGCCATAGGCGTCCATGTCGATCTGGCCGTCCTCGCGGATGGGAATGGCGCGGATCACCGCACCGTTGCGCTGGGCGGCAAGCTGCCAGGGCACGATGTTGGAATGGTGCTCCAGCTCCGAAATCAGGATCTCGTCGCCTTCCTTCAGGAAGTGGCCGGCATAGCTGTAGGCGACCAGGTTGATCGCCTCGCTGGCGCCGCGCGTGAAGACGACCTCGTTTTCGTCCGGCGCGTTGATGAACGAAGCGATGCGCGTGCGCGTCGCCTCGAACTTCTCCGTCGCGGCCTGGGAGAGATAGTGCACGCCACGGTGGACGTTGGCGTATTCGTGCTCATAGACGCGCGTCTCGGCCTCGATCACCTGGCGCGGCTTCTGGGCGCTGGCGGCACTGTCGAGATAGACCAGCGGCTTGCCGTGCACCTGGCGCGACAGGATCGGAAAATCGGCGCGCACCTTCTCGACGTCGAAGGCGGTGTTGCTCGCCTGCGGCTGGGCGACGGCGGCGTTCATGCTGCGCCCTCCTGGCGCCAGCCCTCGGCATGAAGGCGGAAGGCGTCGCGCACGGTCTCGTTGGTGATCGTGGCGATGGCGCCGTCGACGAAGGCGTCGATCAGCAGGCCGCGCGCCTCGTGTTCGGGGATGCCGCGGGCGCGCAGGTAGAAAAGGGCGTTGTCGTCGAGTTCGCCCGCGGTGGCGCCGTGGCTGCACTTCACGTCGTCGGCGTAGATTTCCAGTTCCGGCTTGGCGTCGATCTCGGCGCGGTCGGACAGGAGGATGGCCTTGTTGCTCTGGTGGCCGTCGCTCTTCTGGGCGTCCTTGCGCACCACGATGCGGCCCTGGAAGACGCCGCGCGAACGGTCGTCGAGCACGCCCTTGTAGGTCTGGCTGCTGTTGCAGCCGGGGGCGGCGTGGTCGATCAGGGTCGTCGTATCGGTGATCTGGCTGCCCCGGCCCATGTAGGCGCCGTTGACGCTGGCTGTCGCGCCCTCGCCCTGCAGGGTGACGGCGATCTGGTTGCGTGCGAGCACCGATCCGGTCGAAAGCACGAAGCTCTCATAGGCCGCACCGGCCGCCAGCGCGACCTCGGTGGTGGCGATATGCACCGCATCGCCGGGTTCGTCCTGCAGGCGGTAGTGGCGCAGGCTGGCGCCTTCCGCCGCGGCGACCTCGGTGACGCTGTTGGCGAAATGGCCGCCGCTGCGCCCGATGTGGCGCTCCAGCACGGTCGCCGAGGCGCCGGCGTCGAGCACGATCAGGTGGCGGGGATACCAGGCCGCACGTTCGCCGCCCGCATCGCCCCAGAAGACGAGCTCGATGGGGCGCGTCAGGCGCACGTCCTTGGAGAGATGCAGCACGAAGCCGTCGGTCAGCCAGGCCGTGTTGAGCGCCACCAGCGGCTTGCGGCCCAGTTCGGCGACGCGGCCCATGGTGCGCTCCAGCAGCTCGGGCATCGTCTCGATCGCCTCGGCAAGCGGCAGGGCGGTGATGCCCTTGGGCGCGCCGCCCAGGGTCGAACGTTCGGCATCGAAGCGGCCGTTGATGAACACAGCCTGCGGACCGTCCTTGACCAGCGGCGCCGGAATCTCCGGCTCGGCGGCGGTGGCGCCGCGGCTGGGTGCGAAGCGGTTGCGCGCCAGTGCGGAAAGATCGGTGTACTTCCATTCCTCCACCT
>CALLQH010000301.1 GCA_938014945.1 uncultured bacterium
ATCTTCGGGACCAGGCTCAACCACGCCACACCCTTCCGCCGCGCCATCGAGGAAGGGCTGGTCGACCCCAGGCGCCACGTCATCATCGGCCTGCGCGGCACCACCCGCCCGACCGATGCGGCCATCGACTGGGCGCGCGAGGTCGGCGTCACCATGATCGATGCCGATGAATTCTTCGAACTGGGCGCCAAGGCGACCGCGGCAAAGGCACGCGAGGTCGTGGGCGGCGGCCCCGTCTACGTCACCATCGACATCGACGGCATGGACCCGGCCGACGCACCCGGCACCGGCTCGCCCGAGCCCGGTGGCATGCGCATGCGCGACATGCAGGTCATCCTGCGTGGTCTGCGTGGCCTCGACATCGTCGGCGGCGACGTCAACGAGGTCTCGCCGCCGCTCGATCCCACGGGCTACACCGCGTTCAACGCCGTGCACCTGATGTTCGAGGTGCTTTGCCTGATGGCCGAGAACCGCGTGGCGCGCGGCCTGTAGCAAGGCCGCGCCGGTTCCGTCACGACACGTCGAGGATTTCCGGTACGAGGGCCTGGCCTAGACGCAGATCAGCTCCATCGGGGTCTTCGAGAGGATCTTCGTCCCCTCCTTGCCGTAGATGCAGGTGTCGATGAGCTGGGTGTCGAACAGGCTCTCGAAGTTCGTCACCATGTTCTCCTCGAACACCCGGTCGAGATACTTGTCGTCGCCGAGGTGGAAGTAGAAGTCGCCGACCCAGTCGGGCGGCAGCGACCAGCCGAGTTCGTAGCCCAGCGCCCAGCCATCGGTCTCGGTCCAGATGCCGACCTCCTGGTAGTAGGCGCGCAGCAGGCGCTTGACCTCGCGCACCGTCATGCCAGCCTTCACCTCGCTGGCGATGACCTCGAAGACGCCGGCACTCTTGCGGTACTGCTCGACCAGGCTCCGGGGCGGCTTGTCGCCTACGAAATACCCGCGCAGGGCGTTGGCGTGATAACGGTTGTAGACGCCGCAAAGGTCGGCGGTGAGGATCTCGCCCGCCTGGATCACGCGGCGCGAGGCCATGTTGTGGCCGCTCGACATGGGCTTCTCGCCCATCATGGGCGAAGCGTTGAAGATCGGGATGAGCGCGGAGAACTCGCCGCCCGCCTCCATCATCGCGCCCATGACCTTGCCGAAAAGCGCCAGCTCCGTGATGCCGGGCTTGAGATGCTCGCGGATCGCAGCATGGCCGATGTCGCAGATCGCCATCGCCTTCTCGACATAGGCCAGCTCCTGGGCGGACTTCTGACGCCGCGCCCTGCGCACCATGGCGCTCATGTCGAGCGTGCGGCAGCCGTGGGTGAGGAACGCACCCTCGAACATGGTGGAGATCGCGCGGTTGGGCAGGTAGCTCCAGAACTCCATGCCCACCGTGCCGCCGAGCCAGCCTTCCTTGTTCAGTTCGGCCATGATGAAGGCGATGTTGGGGGCGGCCTCTCGGTCGGGCAGCCAGCGGTTGTCCTTCGACACCGAGGTCAGCGCCATCACCGGCTCCTCCGTCGGATTGTCGAAGTGGATCATGCGGCCCGAGGCGACATGCACCGCCGTGCCATAGCACTGGGGATAACGCATCGGCGACTGCGCCTTGTACCAGGAGGCAAAGAAGCCGTGGGTCCAGGCCACACCCTCCGGCGAGGTGATCCACAGCAGGTCGAGGCCGTCCTCGCGCGCCATGGCGCAGAGCTTCTCCAGGCGCGCGGCATATTCGGCCTCCGTGAAGGGAAGCTCCACCTTGCCCAGCGCGGCGGCGTCGAAGCGCCCCGGGGCCATACCCACGTTCGTCATCCTGATCTCCGGTGCTGATGTGGCGCCAGACTGCGACAGTTTTCAAAGCCGCGACAAGCGATTGGAGCGTGTGGCGCAAGGCGCTAGTCTCGCGCCACACAAGATTGAGGGAGTCGCAACATGAAGGCCGCCGTACTGCGCGAGGTGAACAAGCCTCTTTCCATCGAGACCGTTTCGATCTCCAAGCCGAAGTCGCACGAGGTGCTGGTGCGCACGGCCGCCTGCGGCGTCTGCCACAGCGACCTGCACTACATCGAAGGCAAGTACGCCGCCCCCATGCCGACGATCCTGGGCCACGAGGCCGCGGGCGTCGTCGAGGCGGTGGGCTCGGAAGTGACCTATGTGAAGCCGGGCGATCACGTCATCACCTGCCTCAGCGTCTTCTGCGGCCACTGCGAATACTGCACCACGGGCCGGCCCTTCTCCTGCCAGAACCCGGAAGTGGCCCGCGGCGAGGACGACGAACCCCGCCTCGCCGAGCCCAAGGGCGGCGACATGCACCAGTTCTACAGCCTGTCTGCCTTTGCCGAGCAGATGCTGATCCACGAACACGCCCTGGTGAAGATCCGCAAGGACATGCCGCTCGACCGCGCCGCCCTGATCGGCTGCGGCGTCACCACCGGCTTTGGCGCCGTCATCAACACCGCCAACATCGAGGTCGGCTCGACCGTCGCCGTGATCGGCTGCGGCGGCATCGGTCTCTCCGCCATCAATGGCGCGGCCATCGCGGGCGCGGGCCGTATCATCGCCATCGACATCAAGGGCTCCAAGCTCAACCTCGCCAAGCACTTCGGCGCCACGGACGTGGTCAACGCCGCCGAGGTCGATCCCGTCGAGGCGGTGCGCGAGATGACCGGCGGCGGCGTCGAATACAGCTTCGAGGCGCTGGGCATGAAGAAGACCAGCGAGCAGGCCTTCCAGATGCTGCGGGCTTCCGGCATGGCGACCATCATCGGCATGGTGCCCGAGGGCGAGATGATCGAGGTCCACGGCGCCGATCTGCTGAGCGACAAGGTGCTGCGCGGCTCGAACATGGGTTCCAACCACTTCCGCGTCGACATGCCGCGTTATGTGGACTTCTACCTCAACGGCAAGCTGAAGCTTGACGACATGATCAGCCGCCGCGTGCCCATCGAGCAGATCAACGAGGCCTTCGCGGAGATGAAGACCGGCGAGGTTGCCCGCAGCGTCATCGTCTTCGACTGATGGCGGGTGAGCGCATCGCGATCATCGGCAACGCCGGGGGTGGCAAGTCCACCCTCGCGCGCCGCCTCGCGGTGTCCCACGGCCTGCCGCTGACCGAGGTCGACAAGCTGCTGTGGAAGCCGGGCTGGGTCGAGGCGACGAACGAGGAGTACGAAGCCCGGCACGCACCGCTGATCGCCGGCGACAACTGGCTGATCGAGGGCATGGGCAAGCTGGAGACGATTCCGGACCGCCTGATGCGCGCGACCTGGATCATCGTCATCGACATGCCGATCTGGATGCATTTCTGGCTCGCCGCCGAGCGGCAGATCCAGCAGGCGACCGGCACCCTGGAACACCCCATCGCGGGCCTGGGCGAACCGATCAGCACCCACGACATGTTCCTTACCCTGTGGGAGACCGAACAGGACTGGATGCCGACCATCCGCGCCGCCATCGATGCCGCCGAGGCCGCGGGCATCCGCGTGACACGGCTCGCCTCGGTCGATGCCATCGACGCCTTCCGCGCCGAACACGCCCCGGACTGACGCCGTGGCCCCCTCGCCGTTCCGCCCGCCGCTGACGTTTCTCGACCTGCCGCTCTCCACCGACTTCGGCAGCGGCGACATCGCCGTCGTCGGCCTGCCCTTCGATTGCGGCAACGACCCGACCCGTTTCGGCTCGCGCCTCGGCCCCAACGCGGTGCGCCAGGCCTCGATCCTGACCGGCGCCCTTCTGGAGGATGCCGACCCCAACCCGCTTGCCGGACGGCGCGTCGTCGATGCCGGCAACGTCGATCTGCCGCTCTCGGACATCCATGGCGCCTTCGCGGCCATCGAACGCGCGCTCGATGCCGTGCTCGACGCGGGCGCCGTGCCGCTCACCCTGGGCGGCGACGGCGCGGTCAGCCTGCCCGTGCTGCGCGCGGTGGCGCGACATCACCCGAAGCTCGCCGTGCTGCATCTGGATGCCCACACGGACGCCTGGCCGTTGCGCGGCAACGATCACTTCGACAATTCCAACCAGTTCACCCACGCGCTCAACGAGGGCCTGATCGACGTCGCGCACAGCCTGCACGTCGGCACGCGCGGGCCGGTCAACGCCATGAAGGCGATCCGCCATGCCGAGACCCTGGGCTTCGAGGTCATCCCCTTCGACACCGTGCGCGCCTGGGGCGAGGCAAAGCTGCTCGCCCACCTGCACGCACGCCTCGCGGGCCGCCCGCTCTATCTGTGCTTCGACATGGATGTCTTCGATCCCTCGGTCGCACCGGGCGTGGCGACACCGACACCCGGAGGCCTGCTGCCCGCCGACGGCATCGCCCTGCTGCGCGGCCTCAAGGGCCTCGACATCGTCTGCGCCGACATCAACACGCCGACGCCGATCCACGATCCCTCCGGGGCGACGGCCGGACTTGCCGCGGCCGTCGCGGCCGAGTGCCTCGCCCTGCTGCGCTGAGCCCGCTCAGTCGGCGCGGGTGACCTCCCAGGGTTTCACCCAGTCGCCCGCGACACGCAGGTCGATGCCCGCATCGTCCTCGATCACCTTGCACACGGTCATCTCGCCCGCGCCGGCACCGTAACGCTCGCCCGCCTCGCGGAAGCGGGCGTGGGTCGCCTCGGTCAGTTCGTTGCGCGTGCCGGTCTCGTCCATCAGTTCCTTGATGAGCGAAAGGTCCTTCAGGCACAGGGCGATGGGAAACGAGGGGTCATAGTGCCCCGCGAAGATCGAGGGCACGTCGTGCTGCATGACGAAGCTGTCGGCGGCGCCGCCCTTCATCACGTCCCACCAGACGGCGGGATCGAGCCCGGCGAGCTTGGCCGTGACCATGGCCTCGCCGATGGCGGCGGCATGAATCTTCCAGAGCTGGTTGTTGACCAGCTTGGCGACATAGCCGTTGCCGTAGGCGCCGACCTTGCGCAGTTCGCCCATGGCCTCGATGACCGGGCGCACCGCCTCGATATCGGCATCCTCGCCACCGACGAACATCGGCATGTCGCCGCGGATCGCCGCATCGACCGAGCCGGTCACCGGCGCATCGACCGGGCGACCACCTTGCGCCGAGAACTCCGAGGCCAGCTCGCGCATCAGCTTCGGGCTGGAGGTCGTCATGTCGATCCAGAACTTGCCCGCGCAGTCGCCGCCGAGGAAACCGCCGGGGCCGCGCATCACCTGCTCCACCTCCCTGGGCCCGAAGACCATGGTGACGGTAACGTCGCAGCGCGCCATGACATCGGCGGCCGAGGCGCCGGCGGACGCCCCCTTTGCGATCAGGGGCTCCATCGCTTCGGCCCGGATGTCGTGGACGACCATCTCGAAACCCGCGCGGCGGATGTTGAGGGCGGCGTTGCGCCCCATGGTGCCCAGCCCGATGAAACCGACGATCATGCGCTCTTCCCCCTGAACCCGCGCCGCGGGGTTGCGGCGCACGCCTTCGTGCCGCAGCGGTGCCCGTCCATGCAAGCAGGAACGCGATGAAGCCGAGTCAGGCCGGCTGTTCGAGGCCGACCTTCTTGAGCGCGGCGGCCTGGCGTTTGGCCAGGGCCTTTTCGTCGTAGCCTTCGATCAGGTCGTGGAACAGGCGGTACCAGTTCACCTCGGCCTTGAGGTGGAGGAAGACACT
>CALLQH010000302.1 GCA_938014945.1 uncultured bacterium
ATTCCGCCGCCTTGCGGGCCTCGCCGTGGTCGAACCACAGGCAGGTCACGAGTTCTGTCATGGCGGTTCCCCTGGTTCGTTGCCGGATCGCGCGGCGGGCGCGTCTCAGCCCAGCCGTTCGATCAGCGCCTGTGCCGCCGCCGGGTTGGCGACCTTGTGGCCGGAGATGACGTAGAGGAAGACATCGCGCTCCTTGCCGTCGGCCTTGCCCGGCACGATGGGGTTCAGGCCCGGCGCGTGTTGGCCCGCCGCCAGCGCCTTGGCGCGCGCCGCCCAGGTGTCGAGCGCGGCCTTGCCGTAGCCCAACTTCTCGCCCTCGCTGGTGCCCATGATGCGGGCGTGGACGAAATCGGCGGTGGCGTCGGGGATCAGGGGATGGTCGCTGTCGCCCGCCAGCACGATGGCGACGCCGTGTTCGCGCGCCAGCGCCACGAACTCGGCGCAGGCAAAGCTCGGGTGGCGCACCTCCACGGCATGGCGCAGGGCGCGGCCCTCGTGGCTGGCCGGCAGCAGCTTCAGGAAGGCGGCGAAGTCGTCCGGGTCGAAGGCCTTGGTCGCCATGAACTGCCAGTTGATCGGGCCGAGCTTGTCCTTCAGTTCCAGGATGCCGCCGGTGATGAACCGCTCGATGCTCTGGCCGCCCTCGGCCAGCACCCGGCGGTTGGTGGCAAAACGCGGCGCCTTGAGCGCGAAGACGAAATCCTCGGGCGTCTCGTCGTGCCACTTGGCGAAGGTCGCGGGCTTCTGCGCGCCGTAATAGGTGCCGTTGATCTCGATGGAGGTGAGGCGGCCCGCGGCGTATTCCAGCTCCCGTTTCTGGGGCAGGCCGTCGGGATAGAAGGTTCCCCGCCAGGGCGCATAGGTCCAGCCGCCGATGCCGATCCGAATGGTGCCTGCCCTGGCCATTGCCGCGTTCCCTGTTGGTTGCGCGGCAGGGTTGCAGGTCCGCGATAACGCCGCAAGCGGGCGAGGGGGCTCAGGCGATGGTGGCCTGCCGTTCGGCGAGCAGCGCGCGCAGGATGGAGCGGTGGCAGCGGCCTTCCTGCTCGCAGTAGCAGCCGACCGAGAAATCCGCGCCGTGGCTCAAGGCCGCCAGCAGGTCCAGCGTGCGGCTGGGCGCGGGTGCGGCCATCTCCTTGCGAAAGGCCTTTTCGAAGGCCGCCCATTCGGCGGGGGTGCTGGCGTCCAGCGCCTTGCGCACCAGTTCGGGGCTGGGCGAAAGCTCCGGGTACCAGACATCGTACCAGTCGTCGGCGGCGAAGCGCTCCTTCGACACGCCGCGGGGCGGGCGCCGCACGGTGCCGATGCGCAGGCCTTCGCCCGCCGCGCGCGGACTGCCCAGGCGCACGATGCGCACACTCATGGTTCCTGCCTCCTGCTTTGTCGGCGGAGGGTGATATGGACGGGGCGTTGCGGCAAGGGTGTCGCGCCCGGCTCCCCGTATCCTGTGCCGGCGCGGCGTGCTTGAGGCCCATGCTGCCCGAAGCTAGGGTCGTCCAAGGCAGGGGGGCGGCAATGGTGCAACAGGGCGATCAACCGGCGGGGCGCGCCGGGTCCGCGGCACTGTTCGATGTCCTGGCTCTCGAAGGGCGGGTGAAGGTCGTCGATGTCGGCGCGGCGCCGGGCGGCAGGCCGTCCTGGGCCGGGATGATGCGTGACGGCCGCGTCGATCTTGTCGCCATCGAGCCCGATGCCGGCCAGGCGGAACGTCTGCGCCGTCATTTCGGCGCCCGCGCCACGGTGCTGGAGCACGTCATCGGCGACGGCAGCCCGGGTCTGTTCCGCGAGACGGCCCATGGCTTCACGGCTTCCCTGCTGGAGCCCGACAACACGCTGGCGGCTGCCTTCAACAACCTTGCCCCGCTCTCGCGCGTGGTGAACCGGCGCCCCGTGACGACCCACCGTCTGGACGATCTAGCCGAGGTCGAGGGCGCCGATTTCCTGAAGATCGATGCCCAGGGCGGCGAAGCCGCCATTCTGGCCGGCGCTCCGCGCACGCTCGCCCGCGCGCTTGCGGTGGAGATCGAGGTCATGTTCCTGCCTCTCTACAGCGGCCAGGCGCTGTTTGCCGATCTCGATATCGCCCTGCGCGCCGCCGGTTTTGTCTTCCACACCTTTCTTCAGGCAGGCCGGCGCACCTTCGCCCCCATGCGCATCGGCGACGATCCCGACAAGGGGCTGAACCAGGTCCTCTGGGCGGATGCCGTCTATGTGCGCGACTGGATGGCGCTGGATGCCCTCGGCACCGATCATCTGCGGCGCTACGCCGCCCTGATGCACGGGCTGTATGGCTCCTTCGATCTGGCCCTGCGCATCGCCCACGAGATCGATCGGCGCACGGGCAGCGATACCGCCCGTGCCTACGAAACACTGTTGCAGACCGGCGCGGTGGACCCTGCGCATGGCATGAGTCATCATCGCCCGGCAGGAGGGTGACATGGCATTGCAGAACGATCCGATCCTCATCGACCTTCTGATCGGCGGGCGCCGTGGTGCGTTCTACCGCGTCGTCCCCAAGGTGCTGAAGCTGTCGGCGCGCCACCTCTACGAGGAATTCCGCGAAAGCTCGCGCGAGCGCGGCATGGCCATGGAGGATGTCGAGATCCGGCAGGCCTGCTGGGCGCCGCTCGCGGCCCGTCTGGTCGGGGAGGCCAAGGGCGGTGACCCGGAAGATTCCGGGTTCACCGAAATGGCGCTCTGTTTCCTGGTCACTGCCGCCTATGCCAGGCCGGTGCCGGGGGAGCAGTTCGCGGTCGCCATTGCCGAGGACGGCACGGTCGAGGTCACCCGCAAGCCCCGTCGTCTGCTGGGGCGCAACAGCGTGCGCCTCGGCAACTATCTCGAGAGCATGAACCGTGTCGTACCGGCCATGGCGACGGAACGCTGATGGCCCCAGCTGCGTGGTTCCCCCGCCTGGGCCTGTTGCTCGGCCTTGCCCTGTTGTGCGCCCTGCCCGCACGGGGCGAGACCGACGGCCCCTATGTCCACGGCGAAACCCGCACCGCCGACCAGAAGCTGATCGTGTGCCTGGACAGGGAAACGGCGCTCGGCGTGGCGCGCGCGGTCAACGGCGCGCTGATGGGCCTGCAGCCGGAAATCCTCGCCGCGCCCGACGATGAGACACGCCAGGCGATCTTCGAGGACAAGCTTTACCCCTCGATCGGCTGGCAGCACCTGATGAGCATGATCTACGAGCAGCGCTGCTCCCTGGTCGATGAGGCCGATCATGTCTCGCAGCGCACGGTGCAGGTCGGCCCGCCGGAGCTCGAAGCCATTGCCGCCTCCCACAGTGTCGTGGAAAGCCAGATGCTCTACGGCGAGGCCAAGGCGCCGCTGACCGTCTGGATCGTGACGACCGAACCCGTGCCGCCGGTGGGGCCATGAGCACGGCAGGCTACACCCTCTATGTCACCTGGAAGTCGGCGGGCATGGCGCCGCACATCGCGCTGGAGGAGATCGGCGCGCCCTACACGCTTGCCCACATCGATTTCGAGCAGCCCTGGCCGGAGGACTATCTCGCCCTCAATCCCCACCGCAAGGTGCCCACCCTGATCACGCCGGAGGGCGATGCGGTCTATCAGTCCGCCGCCATCCTGCTGCATCTGGCCGACCGCCATCCCGGTGCCGGTCTGGCGCCCGCGCCCGGCTCGGTGGCGCGCGGCAGGCTCTACCAGAACCTCTTCTTCATGGCCGAGGTGCTGCAGCCGGCCTACCACATGCACTTCTATCCCGAGCGCCACACCAGCGATCCCGACGGCATCTCCGGGGTCGACGAAAAGGCGACCGCCTGGATTGCCGAACTCTGGGGCCGGATCGACGCCATGCTGGGTCCCGGGCCGTTCTTCCTGGGCGGGGACTACAGCGTCGCAGACATCTACATGACCATGCTCGCCACCTGGAACCAGCCGCACCACGCCGGCCTGCGCGGCTTCCCCCGCGTCTGGCGCGCGCTGGAAGCGGTGCTGGAGCGTCCTGCCGCCCGCGCCGTCTTTGCCCACAACAGTATCGACGGCACCCAGGGATTGCGCTGATAGTGCGCCCTCAGGGGCTGGGGGCATCCGTTGGAACGCGATCCGCTTTACATGCGTGGCGTCGGGCTGGTCGTGCTCGGCGGCTTCTTCATCAGCCAGTCGGGCGTGCTGATCGGCCTGATGGAAACGGCCGGCCTGTGGCAGGTGCAGTTCTACCGCTCGGTGATGGCCATCCTGGTGCTGGGCGCCATCACCCTGATCAAGCATCGCGGCCGTGTCGGCGTGCTGTTCGGTGCGGGCAAGCTCGCCATGCTCTCGACGGGCGTGTGCCTTGCCGCCAGCAACCTCTTCTACATCGGCTCCTTCTTCCACACGCGCGCGGCCAGCGTCTTCTTCATCATCAGCTCGCAGCCGCTCTTCACCGCGCTCATCGCCTGGTTCGTGCTGAAGGAGCCGGTCCGCCGCGCCACCTGGATCGCCATGCTTGCGGCGATGGTCGGTGTCGCCGTGATGATGTGGGAGGGCCTGGGCGAGGGACGGCTCTTCGGCAACATGCTGGCGCTGGGCGCGGCCGTCACCTTTGCCGCCTTCGGCGTGTCGCTGCGGAGCGGGCGCAATGCCGACATGGTGCCCGGCGTCATGCTCGCCTCCATCATCATCTGCGCGATCTCGGCCAGCCGTCTGGAGAGCTTTGCCATCTCCGGCCACGATCTGGCGCTGTGCATCTACATGGGCGCCTTCCAGGTCTCGGCCTCGCTCGTGCTCTATGCCGCCGGGGCGAAGTACGTGCCTGCGGCCGAACTCATGGTGCTGGCGCTGGTCGAGGTGATCCTGGGGCCCTTCTGGGTCTGGCTGATCCTGGGCGAGGCGCCGACCCTTCTGGGGCTCATCGGCGGTGTCGTGGTGGTCGGCGCGGTGTTCTACAACGCCGTTGCCGGCTTGCGACGTTCGCGTGCGAAGGCATAAAGGCCGCTGGCGGCGATGACGCAGGCGCCCAGGATCGTCCAGCCGTCGGGGAAGGCGCCGAACACCAGGAAGCCGAGCAGGGCGGCCCAGACCATCATCATGTAGCTGAAGGGCTGCACCGCAGAGGCGGGCGCCAGCTCCAGCGCCTTGAACAGGCACATGTGGCCCATGGTGCCCAGCAGGCCGGTCAGCAGCAGCAGGCCCCAGGCGTGGCCGTCGGGCGGAATCCACACGAAGGGCGCGACAAGCGCCATGGCGACCACGGCGATGGCGGCGGTCCACAGCCCCGTGGTCTCGATCGGATCGGAGAGGCCCACCTTGCGGATCAGGATCTGCAGCAGGGCCCACAGGAAGGCCGCCAGCACCGGCACCGCCATGGTCCAGTCGGTTGCCGCAATCCCGGGGCGCACGATGATCAGCACGCCGATCAGGCCCGCCCCCACCGCGCTCCAGCGGTGCCAGCCGACCTTCTCGCCCAGCATCGGCACGGCCAGCGCCATCGCCATCAGGGGCGAAACGGCCGCGATGGCGTGGACGTTGGCCAGAGGCAGCAGGCTGAAGGCCCAGACGAAGACGTAGATCTCGGCAAGCATGACCAGGGTGCGCACCACCTGCAGTCCCGGTTTCTTGGAGCGCAGGGTGATGCGGAAGCCGCGCCGCCGCGCC
>CALLQH010000303.1 GCA_938014945.1 uncultured bacterium
CAGGAGAAGTTCTTCCGCAAGGGACGTTCGGGCGGCTGGCGTACTATCCTCAGCAATGAGCAGCGCTTACGCATCGAGGCCGACCACGGTGCGGTGATGCGCCGCTTCGGATATCTGGACGACGAGGCACCATGAGCAACCAGGATGTGGCCGACAACCTTGCCGCCGTGCAGGCCGAGATCGCGCAGGCCGCGCGCGATGCCGGGCGCGAGCCCGATGCCGTGACCCTGGTCGCGGTCTCCAAGACCCACGATGCCGAGCGCATCCTGCCCGCCCTGGAAGCCGGCCAGCGTGTCTTCGGCGAGAACCGCGTGCAGGAGGCCGAGGCCAAGTGGCCGGCGCTGAAGCAGCGCTTCGGCGATATCGAGCTCCATCTCATCGGTCCGCTGCAGACCAACAAGGCCAAGGAGGCGGTCGCCCTCTTCGACGTCATCGAGAGCATCGACCGCGAAAAGCTGGTGAGGGCGCTGGCCAGGGAGATCGAGAAGCAGGACCGGCATCCCGCCTGTTTCGTCCAGGTCAACACGGGCGAGGAGCCCCAGAAGGCCGGCTGCCTGCCCGAGGAGACCGACGCCCTGGTCGCCGCGGCGCGCGAGGCCGGGCTCAATGTCGTGGGCCTGATGTGCATTCCGCCGGTGGAGGAGGAGCCCAGCCACCACTTCGCCCTGCTCGCCGAGATCGCCCGGCGCAACGGTCTTTCGCAGCTTTCCATGGGCATGTCGGGCGACTATGCCGTGGCGGTCACCTTCGGTGCGACCCATGTGCGGGTCGGCACGGCGATCTTCGGCCACCGCCCGCCTGCTTGACCGTCCCTCGGGCGCATACGATAACGCGCGCCTTCGCGGACATGATCCCACGCGCCTTCGCAAACCTGATCACGCGCGCTTTCGCGCAACGGAGCCAGACATGAACCGGGTCTTTTCCGGCATCCAGCCGACCGGCAACCTGCATCTCGGCAACTACCTCGGCGCGCTGAAGCGCTTCGTGGCCATGCAGGACGACTACGAGGGCATCTACTGCATCGTCGACCTGCACGCGATCACGCTGCCCTACGAGCCCGAGGAACTGCGCCGCGCCACGCGCGAGGTGACCGCCGGTTTCCTGGCCGCGGGGCTCGACCCGAAGCGCTGCGTCATCTTCAACCAGAGCCGCGTGCGCATGCACAGCCAGCTCGCCTGGATGCTGGCCTGCCAGACGCCGCTCGGCTGGCTCAACCGCATGACCCAGTTCAAGGAGAAGGCGGGCAAGCACCGCGACAACGCCAGCCTGGGACTCTACGGCTATCCCGTCCTGATGGCCGCCGACATCCTGGGCTACCACGCCACCCATGTTCCCGTCGGCGAAGACCAGAAGCAGCACCTGGAACTGGCGCGCGACATCGCCGGCGCCTTCAACCGCCAGTACGGCGCGGAGTTCTTCCCGCTGCCGGAGCCGGTCATCACCGGCGAGGCGACCCGCGTCATGTCGCTGCGCGACGGCACCAAGAAGATGTCGAAGTCCGACATCAGCGAATACTCGCGCATCAACCTCACCGACGGGCGCGACGCCATCGCCCAGAAGTTCCGCAAGGCGCGCACCGACAGCGAACCCGGCGTCACTTACGATCAGGAAAAGCGCCCCGAGGCCGCCAACCTGATCACGATCTACGCCGCCCTCGCCGACACCACGCGCCAGGCCGTGGTCGAGAAGTTCGCCGATGCCCAGTTCAGCACCTTCAAGGGCGAACTGACCGATCTGGCGGTCGAGAAGCTCGGCCCGATCGGCGAGGAGATGAAACGCCTGATGGGCGATCCCGGTTACGTCGACGGCGTGCTGCGCGACGGCGCCGAACGCGCCCGCGCCATCGCCGAGCCGATCCAGACCCGGGTCGAGGAGATCATGGGTTTCCTCAATCCCTGAACGCCTGCCTGCGTCCGGAGAACGGCCGATGACCACACCGACGACGGACGAGGCCCTGTTGCGGGAATGGATCGGCCGCAGCGAGCGCCATGAGGATGTGCTGGAGCCCGGCGCCGCACGGCGTATGGCCGCCACCCTGGACCTCGACTGGCAGGCCGCCGCAGGCGATGCCCTGCCGCCGCTGTGGCACTGGATCTACTTCAACGAGGCGGTGCCGCTCGGCGGCCTGGGCCGCGACGGTCACGCGCGGCGCGGCGGCTTCCTGCCGCCGGTCGATCTGCCCCGACGCATGTGGGCGGGCGGCCGGCTGGGTTTTGCCGCGCCGCTGCGCCTGGGCGAGACGGTGATACGCCGTTCCACCATCACCGACGTCAAGGTCAAGCAGGGGCGCAGCGGGGCGCTGTGTTTCATCACCGTGCGCCACGACTTCGCCGGGCCGGACGGCAGCGAGCGCCTGTGGGAGGAACACGACATCGTCTATCGCGGTGATGCCGCGCCCGGTGCCCCCGCGCCCACACCGCAGGAGGCCCCGGGCGGGGGAACCTTCGCGCGCACGGTCACGCCCTCGGCGGTTCTCCTCTTCCGTTACTCCGCGCTCACCTTCAATGCCCACCGCATCCACTACGACCGCGACTACTGCCGCGATGTCGAGGGTTACCCCGGCCTGATTTTCCACGGCCCGCTGACCGCGACCATGCTGGCCGGCCTGGCCCTGGAGCAGGGCGGGGGCCGGGCTCTGGCCGCGTTTTCCTTCCGCGCCGTCGCACCCCTGTTCGATACCGCACCCTTCGTGCTGCGCGGCCGTTTCGCGCAAGAGAACAGTCTCGAACTCTGGGCGCAGACGCCCCAGGGCGGACTGGCGATGACCGCCAGGGCGACGCTTTCAGAGCGCGTTTGACAGACCCGGTGAACCTGCGGAGATTGGCCCGGGGGGCTGCCGTGCCCAGAGGCATGGGCGGGCGAGCGCAGGAAACACAAGTGACCGGGACGACAAGCGAGCGGAGCGGGGCGGCGGCCTGGGATGCCAGGCTGGGCGCATGGATCGTGGCCGAGGCGGGCGCCTGCCGCGCCTTCCTGACCCATGCCGCGCTCAGCCCGCCGCCCTATGTCGAACTCTACGGCGAGCTGGAGCAGCGCTTCGGCCTCGATTTCTCCAACCTGCGCCTGGCCTTCGGCCATATCCCCCTGTGCCTGCACGGGGCGCAGCATGCCGCTGCGCGCAAGGCCATCGCGGGCCAGCTTGCGCGCCGCCGCAGCGCCGTCCTTTCGACCATGGAAGCGCGCGTTGCCCAGCACTTCGGCTGTCTTGGCGGGCCCGGCTCCGTGGAGCTGATGGCGCAGGCCGTGGAGCCCTTCGTTGCCGATTTCATGGCCGCGCTGATCGCCGTCGAGGATGCCGGTTTCGATGCCGATTCCCTGATCTCGCGCATCTTCAGCCGGGGCATGGGCATCGCCAAGCGCAAGCGCGCCGAGGCGGAGGTCGCGGCCCTGCGCGCGCGCATCGAGGCCTCGGGCGTCCACGACCAGGCCGATGTCGGCCAGAAGCTCGCCATGATGATCCTGGGGCGCGACGCGCTGACCGGCACGCTCGCCTACAGCCTGCGCGACGTGCTGGGTGCGGCGCAGGGCAAAGCCTTCGCCGCGCTCGACTGGCCCGATCTGCCGTCCTCCACCGGCGTGCCCTACATCGAACGCATGGC
>CALLQH010000304.1 GCA_938014945.1 uncultured bacterium
CGAGATCCTCGATGGTCCACAGCGGCAGCTGCGCCAGAGCGCACAGCACCCCGATCACGACGAGGCGAAAACCGAAGCTGCCCGCAGCAAGGCGGCGCAGCCGGCGCGTGGGATGCTCCGGCTCCGGCAAAGCCGCGTCCTGCCCCTGCCCCTCGGTCATGGTCATGCTCCCTGCTCGTTGGAGCGGACAACATGACGGGGCGGCTTGTCGGCGGCAGGGCCGATCCGCGGTGATTTCGTGGCAGCGCCGGCCCTAGTTGGAGGTGATCAGCGTCGCCTTCATGGCATCGAAGCTCTGTTCCACCCGCTGGCGATCGGCGGGATCGCGGACGATCGCATGGAGCGCGACGACCTCGCCGTTGGAAAAGACCCCTAGGGTCTCCAGGGCGTATTCGCCCGCGACATCGGCGCACAGCAGCGAAGAGCGCCCGAAGGCATCGCCCTCCCCGTCAACACCGCCCAGCGGCTCGATCCGGATGAGCCGCGCGGCAACCTCGCCGCGGCAGGTGTGGGCTGCATCGTCGACCAGTTCGGCCAGCCCTTTCTTGGCGCCCGGACGGGCACCAAAGACCGTGACGAAGACTTCCGTGCGCCCCTGCCATGCCTTCCCCGACAGCAGGGCATTGCGGCCGTAACGGTCCAGGGTCGCCTGCGTCGGGTCTGCGATGAAGTCGCCAAAACCGCGGTCGCGGATCAGACGCAGGACATTGTCGTTCAGCCGCTCGCGAGCGACCTGATCCAACTCAAGCCCGTAGATCACGAACGCACCGTCACCCGCATCGTCGCCGGTCTCCCGGTCGAGGCAGTCATAAAGCGCGGGGATGGCGATGCGGGCGTCGTCCAGCGGATAGACAAGAATGTCCTGGCCCGAGGAGATCGTGAGTTCCTTGCCGTCGGCGATGACGTCGGCAAGCGCCGGGCCGGTTCCAAGGTTCGCCCAAAGCACATTGCCGCTGGCCGCCAGGGTAACGGTGGTTTCCGCCGCGGAATCGACACGGATGGTCGCCGTGCTGCCCGGCTGCAACGACTCGGCGCTCCAACCCGGCGCGGAGAACTGCAGGAAGAGCCGACCTTGCCAACCCACCGAGAGGGCCAGACGTGCCTCCCGGGGGCCCCATGCCACCAGACATTGCAGGAAGGCACCGTCCGTCGCCTGAGCGTAGCCGTCCCAGGTTCCTGCTGGAATGCGCAAGGCGTTGAATTCGTAGGCGCCTGCCTTGTCGGCCTCCTGTTCGAGGGCGGCGCGCAGACCGGCAGCAGGCGCCTCGTCGATCGCAAGGCCCTCGACAGCGGGCACAGTCGTATTGAATTCCGTGAGCGCGGCCTGCTCGACGGCGGCATCGGTGGTGTCGGTCTCGCAGGCGGCCAGCGCCAGCGCGAACGGCAGCAGGGCGGTTAGAAGGCGCAGCCGCGGGGCAATTCGGAACGGAAAAGGCCTCAAGATGATGGTCCCTGTTGCATCGGGAAGGAAATTGAACAATCGTTCAATGATGTTGGCGCGAGCGGGTCTTACGATGCACCAACGGCGCCTCAGTTGGAAACGCTGAAGGGAAACCACCATGGCCGGACGGCTGGAAGGCAAACGCTGCATCGTCAGCGGCGGCACCAAGGGCATCGGACGTGCCATCGTAGAACGTTTCATCGCAGAGGGCGCGCGTGTTCTGGTCACCGCCCGATCACAGCCTGCACAGCCTTTGCCCGGCGGCGATCACGTTGCCTTCCTGGCGGGCGACGCCGCCGATCCTGCCCACGCCGAGGCGCTGGTCGCCATGGCCACGGCGCGCTTCGGCGGCCTCGACGTGGTCGTCAACAACGCGGGCATGCAGATTGAAAAGACCATTGCCGACACCAGCGTGGAGGAATGGGACCGCATCTTCGCCGTCAACGTGAAGGGCGTCTTCCTGCTCAGCCGAGCCGCCCTGCCCGCGCTGACCGCCGCCGGCGGCGGCGCCATCGTCAACATCGGTTCCTACGACGGCTTCGTCGCCGACCCGGGCCTTGCCGCCTATTGTGCCACCAAGGGCGCGGTCCACGCCCTCTCCAGGGCCATCGCCGTCGACCATGGCGCACAGAACATCCGCTGCAACGTCATCTGCCCGGGCTGGATCAAGACCGAAATGATGGACGCCTTCCTCAACAGTCTGCCGGATCCGGAGACGGCGGCGGGCAAGCTGGACGCCAATCAGCCCATCGGCCGCGTCGGCCAGCCCACAGACATCGCCAACATGGCCCTGTGGCTTGCCTCCGACGAGGCCGCCTTTACCACCGGCCAGCTCTTCGTCTGCGACGGCGGCCTGACGGCCCGTTCGCCGCAGCCCTGAACCTCAGGTATCGGCCCACATCCGCAACAGGTTGAAGCGGGCCTTTTCCAGGGTCATGAAGGCTTCCGAGCCGGGCGCCAGCTTGTGGACGTGCTCGGCGACGATGGCGAGGTCGAGCAGGACATCGCGGCGGGCCGGGTCGCGGATCATGCTCTCCATCCAGGTGACGATGGCCAGACGCTCGCCCTTCGTCACCTCCTCGACCCGGTGGACATAATGCGTCGGGTAGACCACGGCATCGCCGGGGTCGAGCTTGATGCGCTGTTCGCCCGGCGCCGTGTCGATGACCAGTTCACCGCCCTCGTAGGTCGACGGGTCGTTGAGGAAGATCGTGATCGAGCAATCCACCCGAAACGGATTGGAGCCGCCCATGATCACGTTGTCCATGTGGTCGCCGTAGCGCATCCCCGGCTTGTAGCGGCTGAGGATGGGCGGAAGGATGCGCCGGGGCCGCACGAACACCTGAAGCTGCTTGTTCTGCCACAGCCGGGCCAGAACCATGCGCACCACCTCGTCGCGCTGTTCCTGGCCGAGAGCCAGTTCCTCGTTGACCTTGCGGTCGGCGACCAGGAATCCGGCCGACTTCATGCCGTCGGCAAACTGACCCGTCTGGGCCGCATGGCGCAGGGCTTCGACCTCCTGGGGGGAGATGATCTGTCGGATGACCTTCAGCATGGCATTGTCCTCGAAAGCTGGCCTCTTCTAGCCCATGGCGGCAATGACCGCACCCCGGCTTCTACCCGCGTCAATCTGCGCTAGAATGATGCCCATGATCATGGACATCTTCTCCGATCCCATCTGCCCGTGGTGCTACATCGGCAAGCGGCGCCTGCAGAAGACCCTGGAAGGCATTCCCGAGGGAGACCGCCCCCAGGTGCGCTGGCGCGCCTTCATGCTGAACCCGGACATGCCGCCCGACGGCATGGAGCGCAATGCCTATCTGGCGCGCAAGTTCGGCAGCAGCCAGCGGGCCATGGAGCTTTATGCCACCATCGCCCAGGCCGGCTTCGAGGAAGGCATCCTCTTTGCCTTCGGCGACATCGCCCGCACCCCATCGACCATGAACGCCCATCGCCTGATCGGCTATGCCGAAGAGCGGGGCAACCAGACCGAAATCGTCGACGAACTGTTCTTCCGTTACTTCACCAAGGGCATCGACATCGGCGCAACCGATGCGCTGGTGGAGATTGCCGGCGACTGCGGCCTCGACAGGCAGGAGACCCGCGCGTTCCTGGAAAGCGGTGCGGAGGCCGATGCGGTGCTGGCCGAGCACAACCTGGCCCAGCGCATCGGCATCAACGGCGTGCCCTGCTTCATCCTCGACGGGCGCTACGCCGTCTCCGGCGCGCAGTCGCCCGAGGTGCTCCGCCGCATGATCGACACCGCCCGCAACACCGTCGCGGCCTGAGGGAAACGGCCTTCCCCTCCTACTGCGCGGCCTGGGCGGGGGCGTTGGCGGCGATCCCTGCCAGCGCCTGGGCGAGATCACGGGTGCCGGCAAGGCGGGTTTCCACCTTGGCCCAGTTGCGTGTTGCGACCATGCGCATGTCCGGGCGCAGCTTCACCGTGCCGGCCTGGCTGGCGATCCAGTCGACCAGGCCCCCGGGATTGACGAAGGTATCGTCGCGGAAGGTGACGATGCCGCCGCCGGTGCCTGCATCCAGCTTGGCGATGCCGGCTGCGCGGCACAGCGCCTTGATCGCGATGATCTCCAGCAGGTTCTCGACCTCCACCGGCGGTTCGCCGAAGCGGTCGTCGAGCTCGACGCGCAGGTTCTCGATTTCCTCGCGGTCCTCCAGCGCGGCAATGCGCCGGTAGAGCCCCATGCGGACATCGAGATCGCGCACATAGTCCTCCGGGATGAGCACCGCGGTACCGACGTTGATCTCCGGCGTCCAGGTCGCGTGGGTTGTCGCCACGCCACCCTCGCGCTCGGCGCGCAGGGCTGCGACGGCCTCCTCCAGCATCTGCTGGTAGAGCTCGACGCCAACCTCGCGGATGTGGCCGGACTGCTCGGTGCCGAGCAGGTTGCCCGCGCCGCGGATATCGAGATCGTGGCTGGCGATGCTGAAACCGGCACCCAGCGTATCCAGGCTCGAAAGCACCTCCAGGCGGCGCAGGGCCGTCGGCGTCACCTTCTTGCCCGGCGGCAGGGTGAGATAGGCATAGGCGCGCGCCTTGGAGCGGCCGATGCGCCCGCGCAGCTGGTAGAGCTGCGACAGGCCGAACATGTCGGCGCGGAAGACAATCATGGTGTTGACGTTGGGGATGTCGAGGCCGGATTCCACGATGGTCGTGGAGATCAGGACATCGACCTCGCCGTCGTAGAAGGCGCCCATGATCTTCTCGAGTTCCTTGGGCGGCATCTGGCCGTGGCCGACGGCAAAGCGCGCCTCGGGTACCAGTTCCTTGAGCCGCTGGTGGTTGCGCTCCAGGTCGGAGATACGCGGGCAGACGAAGTAGCACTGGCCGCCGCGCAACTGCTCGCGCCGGATCGCCTCGCGCAGGGTCACCGAATCGAAGGGCGTCACGAAGGTGCGCACCGCCAGGCGGTCGACCGGCGCGGTGGCGATCAGTGACAGGTCCTTCACGCCCACCAGCGACATCTGCAGGGTGCGCGGGATCGGCGTGGCCGTCAGGGTCAGCACATGGACATCGGCCTTGAGCTGCTTCAAGCGCTCCTTGTGCGCGACACCGAAGTGCTGCTCCTCGTCGATGATGAGCAGGCCCAGGTTCTTGAAGTGCATGTCCTTGGCCAGCAGGGCATGGGTGCCGACGACGATATCGACGGTGCCGTTGTCGATGCCCTCCTTGGCCGCTTTGGCCTCCTTGGCGGTCACGAAGCGGGAGAGCTGGGCGATCTTCACCGGCAGCCCCTCGAAGCGCTTCAAGAAGGTGGCGTGGTGCTGGCGCGCCAGCAGGGTCGTCGGCACGACCACGGCGACCTGATAACCCGCCATCACCGCCACGAAGGCCGCGCGCAGGGCGACCTCGGTCTTGCCGAAGCCGACATCGCCGCAGACCAGCCGGTCCATGGCCCGGCCGGAGCCAAGGTCGTCGATGACCTCCTCGATCGCCTTCTCCTGATCGTCCGTCTCCTGGTACGGGAAACGGGCGCAGAACTCGTTGTAGAGACCGGGCACCAGGCGCATCGGCGGGCCGGCCTTCAGCTTGCGCTCGGCGGCGATCTTCAGCAGTTCGCCCGCCATCTCGGTGATGCGGTCCTTCAGGCGCGCGCGGCGCGACTGCCAGCTGGCGCTGCCCAGCTTGTCGAGGTGGAGCGTACCTTCAGAGGCGCCGTAGCGCGACAGCAGCTCCAGGTTCTCGACCGGCACGAACAGCTTGTCGCCATCGGCGTAGATGAGGCGCAGGCAGTCATGAGGAGCCTCGCCCAGCATCAGGGTCTGCAGCCCGTCGAACTGGCCGATGCCGTGTTCGACGTGGACCACCAGATCGCCCTCGGCAAGCTGGGAGGCCTCGGTCAGGAATCGCTCGGCATCCCGTTTGGTGCGCTTGCGCGAAGGGCGCGTGATGCGGTCGCCCAGGATGTCCTGCTCGGTGATGACCGCCAGATCGAGCGTCTCGAAGCCGCGCTCCAGCTCCAGCACGGCGGCAGCGACGGTGGCGGGCGAAAGCTCCTCCGCATCGGGCCAGGTCTCGACCGGAGCCGCCTCGTGGGCGCCGTGCTCCTGCAGCAGGCGCACGAGGCGGTTGCGGCTGCCGGTCGTGAGGCCGGAAAGCAGGACCCGCTTGTTCTCCTTCTGCCGCCCGGCGATGTGGCGGGCGACCTCGTCGAACAGGTTGATGTCGCCGCGCTGGCGCTCGGGCGCAAAGTCGTGGCCGGCGCGGCCGCCGGCCTCCAGCACGATGGCGTCGCCCGTCGCGGCCTCGGCAAAGGGCGAGAGCTCCACCCGCAGCGAAT
>CALLQH010000305.1 GCA_938014945.1 uncultured bacterium
TTCACCTGGGCCTCGAAGGCGGCGCTGTCGGCGAACCAGCCCTCGAAGACATGGTCCTTGCGGCATTTGAGGTCGAAGACGATCATGTGCGGGAACGCCTCGTGAAATCAGGGCCTTAGGCCCTCGTTGAGCATCACTATATGTGGCCTTTGCGCCCGGGAACAAGATGACAGGCACGCGACACGGACATGGCGCCGACCTTCCGGTTTCCCCCTGGATTGCCCGCTTCGCGCCGCTGATCCCGCAGGGTGGGCGCGTGCTCGACATCGCCGCGGGCGGCGGGCGGCACAGCCGCTACCTGCTGGAGCGCGGCCACAAGGTGACGGCGATCGACGTCGATGTCTCCGGCCTTGCCGATCTGGCGGGCCACGAGAACGCCGAGATTGTCGAAGCGGATCTGGAGACCGGCGAACCCTGGCCCTACGGCAGCCACCGCTTTGCCGCCGTGGTGGTGACGAACTACCTCTACCGGCCCCTGCTGCCCAACCTCGTCTCCTGCATCGGCCCCGGGGGCCTGCTGCTCTACGAGACCTTCGCCCAGGGCAACGAGCAGTTCGGCCGCCCCAGCAACCTCGCCTTCCTGCTGAAACCCGGTGAACTTCTCGACGCCGTCTCCGGCCGCCTGCGCGTGCTGGCCTACGAGGACCTCATCGTCGACGAGCCCAAACCCGCCGCGGTCCAGCGCATCTGCGCCCGCCGCGAGGGCTGAGTTCCTACTCCGCGGCCGCCTTCGTCGGCGCCACGGGCGCGCTGTAGCGGCGGTCGTGCTCCAGCGAGGGCAGGATGCCGCGCACGCGGCCGACCTCGGCCATGTCGCATTCGGCCATGACGAAGCCGACCTCGGTGCCGCCGTCGGCCAGCACGGTGCCCCAGGGGTCGATGATCAGCGAATGGCCGCAGGTGCGCCGCCCGCCGGGATGGTTGCCGGTCTGGCAGGGCGCGAAGACGAAGGCGCCGCATTCGATGGCGCGGGCACGCAGCAGCACCTCCCAGTGGGCATCGCCCGTCACCTTGGTGAAGGCCGCCGGCATGGTCAGCAGGGTCGCACCGGCCTGGGCGAGGTCGCGGTAGAGGTGGGGGAAGCGCAGGTCGTAGCACACGGTCAGACCCAGCAGGCCCCACGGGGTCTGCGCCAGCACCGCCTTGTCGCCGGGGTGAAACATGCTCGATTCCCGGTAACGCGAGCCATCGGGCAGATCGACATCGAACATGTGGATCTTTTCGTAGTCGGCGACCGTGTTGCCCTGGGGATCGAAGAGGAAGGCGTGGTTGGCGAGGGTGCCGTCGGCGCGCAGAGCGGCGACCGAACCGGCCTGCAGCCAGGTGCCGGTCTCCTTGGCCACGTCCGCGAAAGCCTTCAGCGCGGGGTGATCGGCGGGGCGCTTGGCATTCTCCAGCCGCTGCTCTTCGCTCGCGGCCATCAGGGCGACGTTCTCGGGCAGGCCGATCAGTTCCGCACCGGCGCGGGCGGCCTCACGCACCAGATTGCAGGCGGTCTCGACATTGGCCGGCAGGTTGTCGTCCGCATTGACCTGGACGCAGGCGATCTTGACCTTGTTCATGCCGCGACTCCCAGAAGCTGGTCGAGCTTGCCCTGCCGCTCGAGCGCATGGAGTTCGTCGCAGCCGCCGATGGGCGTGCCATTGATGAGGATCTGCGGCACCGTGCGGCCGCCGCCCGAGACGCGGGTCATCTCCTCGCGCTTGGCCGGATCCATCATCACGTCGATGTCGGTGAATTCCACCCCCTTGGCCTTCAGCAGCGCCTTGGCGCGATGGCAGTAGGGGCAGAACATGGTGCTGTAGATGACGACTTCGGCCATGACGGGCTCCGGCTCGGGGACAGGCTGAGGTTATCACCCTAGGTGGTGGCGCGCACCACGCGCGCAAGGGTGACGACATCGACGTCGGCCGCCCCGGCCCGGTAGAGCACCCGCGCGCAGGCCTCCACCGTCGCCCCTGTGGTGAAGACATCGTCGATGAGCAGGATGCGCCGCCCCGGCACCAGCGCGGCCCGGTGCGCGCGCACCGCGATGGCGCCGCGCAGGTTGTCGAAGCGCTGGTTGCGGTTGAGCCCGCCCTGGGAGGCCGTGGCGCGGATGCGGGCCAGCAGATCCACCGCCACAGGTTTTGCCGCGAGGCGCGCCAGGGCCGAGGCCAGCATGGCCGACTGGTTGTAACGCCGGGCCAGAAGGCGGCGGCGGTGCAGCGGAACGCAGGCGATGAGATCGGCCTCCTCCAGCAGGGGGCCGGCGGCGCGCTGCAGCCAGCGGGCGAAGGCAGGCAGCAGGTGGGTGCGGTCGGCCCGTTTGAAGCCGACGATGAGGCGCGCCGAAAGGTCGTTGTAGCGCAACGCCGCGCGCGCCCGGTCGTAGGCCGGCGGCGTGGCGGCACAGGCGCCGCACAGGGCGTCGGCCCCCATGTCGAAGTCGAAGGGCAGGCCGCAGCGGGCGCAGTGCGGCGCGGTGATGAGGTCCAGACCCGGCCAGCAGTCCGCGCACAGCGCCGTGCCCGCACCGACGATGGCGCCGCAGGCGATGCAGCGCGGCGGCAGCACCGCATCGAGCGCCTGGCGGCCTGTCTCGGCAAGGAAAGCGCGTATTTCCATCGCGGGATTCCCGCGATTCGGCGCCGCGCCGTCAAGCCCGGCCTTGCGGCCCTGCGCGTCAGAAGGCAGAAGAGCGCCGATGAACGAGGTGATCGCCCCCTTCGACCGCACCGCCCTGCGCCGCAACCGCGCGCGGGCCGCGCGCCTTGCCGACGACGGCGCCGACTTCCTGTTCGCCGAAGTGGGCGCGCGCCTCGTCGACCGGCTGGACGACATCCGCCGCAGCTTTCCCGTGGCCCTGGAGATCGGTGCGCGACGGGGTGGGCTGCGGGCCGATCTCGCCGGGCGCAACGGCATCACGACGCTGATCCAGGCCGATGCCTCGCCCGTCATGGCGGCGGCGACAAGGGGCCCGCGCCTGGCCATGGACGAGGAGGCCCTGCCCTTCGGCGAGGCGAGCCTCGACCTCGTGTTCTCCAACCTTGCGCTCCACTGGACCAACGACCTGCCCGGCGCCCTGGCGCAGATCCGCCGCGCCCTGCGCCCGGACGGTCTGCTGCTCGCCGCCATGATCGGCGGCGACAGCCTGATCGAGCTGCGCGGCGTGATGGCAGAGGCCGAGGCGAGCGTCACCGGCGGCATGGCGCCGCGCCTGTCTCCGCTGGTCGATGTGCGGGATGCCGGCGCCCTGCTCCAGCGCGCCGGCTTTGCCCTGCCCGTGGTCGACATCGACCGCATCGATGTCAGCTATCCCGACGCGCTTGCCCTGATGCGCGACCTGCGCGCCATGGGCGAGGCCAATGCGCTGGCCGAGAGACCGCGCGCCATGGCGCGGCGCGACGTGATGCTGGCCGCCGCCGCCCTCTACGCCGAGCGCCACGGCGATGCCGAGGGCCGCATCCCGGCGACCTTCGACATCATCTACCTCTCCGGCTGGGCGCCCGACGCCAGCCAGCAGAAACCCCTGCGACCCGGCAGCGGCCAGATCAGCCTGACGCAGGTGCTGGGCGAGGACGGCGCCTAGCGACCCCGCTCAAAGCAGGTCGCAGAGCATCGCAACCAGGGGCACGTCGGCGGGCGGCATCGGATAGGCGGACATGCGGTTGGGCCGCACCCATGCCAGTTCGGCATGTTCGAGCGCGGCGACCGTGCCTTTCCAGCGGCGGCAGACGTAGAGAGGCATCAGCAGGTGGAAATCGTCGTAAGCGTGGCTGGCGAAGGTGAAGGGCGCCAGGCACGCCTGGGTGACGTCGATCGCGAGTTCTTCCTTCAGCTCCCGGATCAGCGCGGCCTCCGGCGTCTCGCCGGGATCGACCTTGCCGCCGGGAAACTCCCACAGGCCTGCCATCGCCTTGCCTTCGGGACGGCGCGCGATGAGCACGCGGTCGTCGGCATCGACGAGCGCGCAGGCGACCACCAGCACGGACTTCATGACTGCCACTCCTGCCGTGTCACGCGATGGGCCTCCCAGTTGAAGAAACAGCCGCGCGCGGACGCCCATTCGCGCAGGTTGCCGATGCGGCGCAGCCCGGCCTTGGCCTGCACCCGCGCCGAGGCGCGGTTCTCCACGGCGGTATAGGCGCCGATCTCGTCGAGGCCCAGCCTTTCGAAGCCATGGGCAACGACGGCGCGTGCGCCTTCGGTGGCGTACCCCCTGCCCCACGCGGTGGGTGCATAGACGTAGCCGAAGTCTGCGGCGCGCCGATCATTGGAAAAGAACATGCTGGAGACGCCCACCACGGCCCCTTCGGCCTGCACCACCCAGGTGAAGTCACCGCCATGGCGCGCCTCAAAGGCCATCGCATCGGCAAACAACATGCCAGAGCCCACCGGATAGGGATGGGGGATGTCCGAGGTGTAACGGGCCACCTCCCACAGCCGCGCGATGGCCTCCACGGCGGCACCGTGCTCCGGCGCTATCGGCACGAGGCGCAGGCGAGCCGTGGTGATTTCGGACGGAAGGCAGGTCATCGACGGCCGTCCTGCCATTCGCGCCGCGTCAGACGGTAGCATTCGCCGATCATGCTGCCGCCGCGCTCGGGCAGCACCGCGAAGGCGACGTTGCCGATGCGCCGCAGCCCGGCCTTGGCCAGGACGCGGCAGGAAGCGGGATTGACGACCGCGGCATGGGAATGGACGACATCGAGCACGAGCTCGCCGAAGGCGCAGTCGATCACCGCCCGGGCGGCCTCGGTGGCGTAACCCCTGCCCCAGCGCCAGGGCGCGAAGATGTAGCCGAGTTCGGCGGCACGCCGGTCCTCGAACAGGTCGAGGCCGATGGAGCCGATCACGCTGCCGCTTTCGCCCTCGACCACGGCCCACATCTGACCGCCGCCATGGCGGCGCTCCAGCACGGCCGCCTCGGCAAAGGCGATGGCGCCGCCGGACGGATAGGGATGGGGCACCTCGGCGGTGTAGCGCGCGACCTCCCACAGGCGGGCATAGGCTTCCACCTCGCGCCCATGGCGGGGTTCGAGCGGCTCCAGGCGCAGGCGCGGCGTGGTGAGGATGGGTATCGTCATGGCCCGCGCCTTCTACGGCGTCAGCGGACCTGGGACCAGTAGGCGCGATAGGCCTCGCAGAGCATGTCGCCGTCGCGCGCCGGAGCGGGCATCCTCTGTTCGCCGATGCGGCGCAGGCCGGCCTTGGCGAGCACGCGGCAGGAGGCGGGATTCTCCACGTTGGCGTAGGCCTCGATCAGGTCGAGGCGCATGTAGCCGAAACCCAAGCGTACCATGGCGCGGGCGGCCTCGGTGGCGTAGCCCTTGCCCCAGGACCAGGGCGCAAAGGCGTAGCCCAGTTCACCGGTGCGCCGATCCTCGGCCAGTGTGATGTCGATGACGCCGACCATGCCCTCGTCCTGCTGGCCGATCACGGCAAAGACCCAGCCGCCGCCGTCGCGCCGTTCCTCCGTGGAGCGCCGGGCGAAGTCCTCGGCGCAGCGCGGCGGATAGGGATGTGGAATGTTGGCGGTGTAACGGGCGACTTCCCACAGGCGCGCGAACCGATCGAGCGCGCGGGCGTGCTCGAGCACCAGGGGTTCTAGGCGCAGACGTTCGGTAGCGACCGGCCGGGGACCCTCGAGCTTCACGCAGGTCCCCACAGGCGCATTTTCCGAGCCGCGCGGGCGCGACCTTCGTCGTTGCGCAAGCACCTTCCGGCGCCGGCAATGGCGAAACTCGGCATGAAAACCCCCGTTGTGCAGCCGCTCGAGGGTCATGCTAAGACCGCGCCGACTCGGGCGCAAACATCGGAGAGCCTTCTGGACACGAACGCGAAGACGCGCGACTCCGATGCAACAGGCAGCGCCGCGAGCAGACGCGGCAGCCGCCGCGCCGAACTGATCGCGCTCGCCCATCTGGGCATCCCGCTGGCGGGCGCCAACCTTGCCGAGCTTGGCATGGCGCTGACCGACATGGCGATTGTCGGCCGCCTGGGCGCGGTGGAGTTTGCCGCTGTGGGCCTGGCAGGCGGTGTCATCTTCGACATCGAATCGATCCTGATGGGCGTGCTCACCGTGGTGGGCGTGCTGGTCGCCGAGGCTTACGGACGGGGCGAACGCGAGCGTGTGGCCGCCATCGCCGGACAGGGCCTGCGCATCGCCATGCTGCTTGCCCTGCCGCTTGTCGCCATCTGCCTGCTTCTGCCGGAGATCCTTTCCTGGACCGGGCAGGACGCCGCCGTGCTGCGGCTGGGCGCGGTCTATCTCAACGCCGTGGTCTGGGCCTTTCCCTTCGCCATGGCCTATGCGGTGCTGGTCGATGTGGCGACGGCCCTCCACCGCCCGCGCATGGTCTTTCTGGTCTCGCTGGGCGCCGTTGCCGTGAACGCGGTGCTGAGCTGGTTCCTGGTCTTCGGAGCGGGCGGCTGGCAGGGCATGGGCGTGGCGGGCGCGGGTTACGCCACCAGCATCGTCAACGCCGTGATGGTGCTGACCCTGGCCGCGGCCTGCTTCGGCAGCGACCTGCGGACCTGGCTGCCGCTGCGGCCCCTGCTGCGCGGCGACCGCGAAGCCGGACGCGACATCGTCAGGGTCGGCCTGCCGGTGGCGGGCATGACGCTGGCCGAAAGCGGCATGTTCACCGTGGTCATGGTGCTGATCGGCGGCTTCGGTGCGGTGACGCTGGCGGCCAGCAAGATGGTCTTCGGCTATGTCCGCATCGCCGGGGCGCTGGCCTTTGCCATCGCCGACGCCGCGGCGATCCGCGTCGCCCTGGCGGCAGGACGCGGCGACCGTCAAGGCGTGGTGCGCTCCGGGGTGCTGTGTTTCATCGCCGGCACGGCGATCCTGATGCTGCTTGCGGTCGTGCCGCTGATCTTCCCCCACGCCGTCGCCGGCGTGTTCCTCGGTGAACTGCATGGCGAGGACCTGGAGGTCGCCGAACAGGCGCGCCTGCTGTTTGGCCTCGGCGCGCTTTATCTGGTGCTGCAGGGCCTGCAGACCATCGCCGAGCACGCACTGCGCGGCCTGCGCGACACCCTGGTGCCGATGTGGCAGTCGCTGGCCGGGTTGTGGCTGGTGGGCCTGGCGGGCGGCGCCCTGCTCGCCTATGGCGCGGGTTTGGGGGCGGCCGGCCTGTGGTGGGGCATGACCGCCGGATCGGCGCTGACCGCCCTGCTCTTCCTGCGCCGCTTTGCCGTGCTCACCGCACGGGTCGGCGCGTCAGATCAGGAGCGGTAATCGGCGTTGATGTCGATGTAGCCGCGGGTCAGGTCGCAGGTCCACACGGTCGCCTTGCCGCGACCGATGCCGACATCGACCTCGATGACGATCTCCTTGCCCGCCATGTGGCGGGCGACCGGGGCCTCGTCATAATCGGCGGGCGGCGCGCCGTTGACCGCCACCGCATGGCCGCCGACCGTGATGTCGAGGCTGGTCTCGGCGATCTGCTGGCCGGACTTGCCCACCGCCATGACGATGCGGCCCCAGTTGGCATCGCCACCGGCGATCGCCGTCTTGACCAGCGGCGAATTGGCGATGGCGAGGCCGATGGTGCGCGCAGCGCGCGAGGACTTTGCGCCCTTCACCGTGATCTCGACGAACTTCTGGGCACCCTCGCCGTCCTTGACCACCTGATGGGCAAGGTCGAGGCAGACCCCGTCCAGCGCCTTGCGGAAGGCGCGCAGGTGGGGGTCGGAGAGCGCGGCGACCTTCTTGTGCTTGGCCGCGCCGGTGGCGAAGAGCTGCAGCGTATCGCTGGTGGAGGTGTCGCTGTCGACCGTGATGGCGTTGAACGAGCGGTCCGCCGCCGAGGCCAGCATGGCCTGCAGCACGTCCGCGGGGATCGCCGCATCGGTGAAGATGTAGGCGAGCATGGTCGCCATGTCGGGCGCGATCATGCCCGAGCCCTTGGCCATGCCGGTGATCGTCACCGGGGTGCCGGCGATCTCGGTCATCACCGAAGCGCCCTTGGGATAGGTGTCGGTCGTCATGATGGCGACCGCGGCATCGTCGAAGGCGCCGGCCTTCAGGCGCTTGTGGACGTTCGGCAGCTCCTTGACGATCTTCTCGATCGGCAGCGGCTGGCCGATGACGCCGGTGGAAGCGACGAAGACCTCGCCCGGTTTGCCGCCGACCAGGTCGGCGACGGCGCGCGCGGCGGTCGCCACGGCATCGTCGCCGGCCTTGCCGGTGTAGACATTGGCATTGCCCGAATTGACGATCAGCGCACGGGCCTTGCCCTTGGGCAGGTGCTTGCGGCACCAGCGCACCGGTGCACCCGCCGTGCTCGACTTCGTGAACACCCCGGCCACGCTCGCCGGACGCTCGAACACGGCGAGCATCAGGTCGAGCTTGGTCGAAGTCGCCTTGATGCCGCAGCGCCCCGAGGCGAGTGACACGCCGGAAACCGGCAGCATTTCCGGAAAACGCTCCGGAGCGAGCGGCGAAACGGCGGTCTTGGGCGAAGCGGCCATGGTCTCAGTCCGAAGCGGGTTGGGGCTCCACAATCTCGATATCGGCGGCGGCGCGCAAGGCGTCGATGCGATCGTAGATCGCCTGCTCGGCAAGCTGGGCCCGCAGGGTGTCGGCCATCTCCTCGAAGCCCGGCGCGGGCGTGGTGCGGCGTTCCTCGACCTTGATCACATGCCAGCCGAAGGGCGACTGCACGGGGCCGGAAATCTCGCCGGCCTGCAGGGCAAAGGCGGCGTCGGCAAACTCGGGCACCATGTCGTCGTGGCGGAACCAGCCGAGATCGCCGCCGTTGGGGCCGCTGGGGCCGATCGAGGTCTCCTCGGCCAGGGTGGCAAAGTCCTCGCCATCGTTCAGACGCGCGACGAGGGCCTCGGCCTCCACCTCGGTCTCGACCAGGATGTGGCGGGCATGAATCTCGTCGCCCTGGCCGGTTGCCTCGTAGTCGGCAGCCCAGGCATCGTAGGCGGCATGCAGCTCTTCATCGCTGATGTCGGCGCTCATGATGTCCTGCATGTAGACCTGCTGCAGGACCTGCTCGCCCAGCTCGGCCATCTGCGCCTTGTAGGTCTCGCTGTCTTCCAGGCCGTCGGCGCGGGCGGCGGCGACGACCAGCTTGCGGTCGATCACCTGGTTGATCATCGGGTCCCAAAGGGTCTCCAGGGGAAGCTGCTGGTATTCGGCAGGCAGCGCCTGAATGGCCGCGACCACATCGTCGCGGGTGATTTCCTCGCCATTGACGCGCGCAACGACCTCATTGCTCTCCTGGGCCAGGGCCGGAAGCGCAAAAACGGCAAGACAAAGGGCGCTGACAAGGGCCCGCAACTTACTCATCGATCATCCTCCAGGGGGAAAGGTTGGCGTTTCAGAACATATCGGCCGGTCCCGCACAAGAGGCCAGCGGTTCACGCTGCGTTGACACAGGGGGTTGCGCTCCCTATCTCTGCCGGGTCACACAGCCCGCCTCCCGCGGGCACAAAACATTGGAATTACGGATGCTTGGCGCCCTTGCCAGCCGCCTCTTCGGGTCGGCCAACCAACGCCAGCTGAAAAAACTCAGCAAGACCGTCGACCGCATCAACGCGCTGGAGAGCACCCTCAAGGCTCTCGACGATGCCGCGCTGACCGCCAAGACCGCCGAGTTCCGCCAGCGCCTGGCCGCAGGGGAAACCCTGGACGATCTGCTGCCCGAGGCCTTCGCCACGGTGCGCGAGGCTGCGAGCCGGGTGCTCGGCCAGCGGCATTTCGACGTGCAGCTTCTGGGCGGCATGGTGCTGCACCAGGGCAAGATCGCCGAGATGAAGACCGGCGAGGGC
>CALLQH010000306.1 GCA_938014945.1 uncultured bacterium
GAGAGCTTCTTGCCATGCACAGCTTCGCTGCGAACCCGCGCACGGTGCGCGAGATCGAACATCTCTGGATTCCGCTCAGCGACGGCACGCGCCTGGCCGCGCGCATGTGGCTGCCGCAGGACGCCGAGAGCGATCCGGTCCCTGCGATCCTCGAATACATCCCCTACCGCAAGCGCGACGCCTGCCGCAGCGGCGACAGCCTGATGCACCGGCCGGTCGCCGAAGCGGGCTACGCCTGCCTGCGCGTCGATATCCGCGGCAGCGGCGACAGCGAGGGCATCCTCACCGACGAATACACCGCCCAGGAACAGGCCGACGGCCTGGAGCTTCTGGCCTGGATCGCCGCGCAGCCCTGGTGCAGCGGCGCGGTCGGCATGATCGGCATCAGCTGGGGCGGCTTCAACGGCCTGCAGCTTGCCGCCCTGCGTCCGCCCGCGCTGAAGGCCGTCATCTCCGTGGGCTCCACCGACGACCGTTACGCCACCGACGTCCACTACTACGGCGGCGGCCTGACCAAGGACAACATCGACTGGTCGGCGGTCATGTTCTCCCACAACGCGCTGCCGCCCGACCCGGAGATCGTCGGCGAGAACTGGCGCGCCATGTGGCTGGAACGGCTGGAGGCCAACCGCCCGTGGGCGATCCAGTGGATGAGCCACCAGCGGCGCGATGCCTACTGGCGCCACGGCAGCGTCTGCGAGGACATCGGCGCCATCGAGATCCCGGTTCTGGCGGTCAACGGCTGGGCCGACAACTACGCCGAGACGGTGCCGCGCCTGCTTGCCACCCTGAAGGGGCCGCGCAAGGGCCTGGTCGGCCCCTGGGCGCACGACTACCCCAACACCGGATTGCCCGGCCCGCAGATCGGCTTCCTGCAGGAATGCGTGCGCTGGTGGGACCACTGGCTCAAGGGCATCGGGAACGGCATCATGGACGAACCCATGTACCGAGTCTGGATGCAGGAGCATGTGCCGCCGCGCGGCGAATATCCGGAGCGCGCCGGTCGCTGGGTCGCCGAGCAGACCTGGCCCAGCCCGCGCATCGACTGGCGCCATCTGGCCATGAATCCCGGCAGGCTGGAGGAATCCGCCGGCCCGGAAACGCCGCTGACGGTCTGCTCCATGCTCTCCACCGGGCGCAGCCAGGGCGAACTCGGCCGCTACGGCAGCGGCGGCGAATGGCCCGGCGACCAGCGCGAGGACGACGGCGCCAGCCTCGTCTTCCTTTCCGATCCCCTGCCGGGGCGCACCGAGATCCTGGGCGCGCCAGTGGTCGAACTGGTGCTTTCCAGCGACCGGCCCGTGGCGCTCGCCGCAGTGCGCCTCAACGACGTCGCGCCCTCGGGCGCCTCGACCCGGGTGCAGCACGGCCTGCTCAACCTCACCCAGCGTGACGACCGCGAGCACATTGCGCCCCTGGTTCCCGGCGAGCGTTACCGCGTGCGCATCGAACTCGATGACATCGCCCATGCCTTTCCCGCCGGGCACCGCATCGCGGTCTCGGTGAGCTCGGCCTACTGGCCCATGGTCTGGCCCTCCCCGGAGATGACGACGCTCACCGTGATCGCCGGCGCCAGCCGCCTGGAACTGCCGGTACGCCCGGCCGATCCTGCCGATGCGGGCCTGCGCCCCTTCGACCCGCCGGTGAGCGGTCCGCAGACGCCGGTGACGACCCTGCGCGAGCCCCGCCTCAACAACATCCTGGTGACGCGCGATACCGCCCGCCAGGCGGTCACGGTGCAGATCGTGCGCGACCGCGGCCACCACCGCTACGACGACATCGGCAGCGAGCTTGGCGAGAACGGCGATGTCTTCTATCGGCTGGTCGAGGACGATCCGCTCTCGGCACAGGCCTGGACGGCCTTCGAAACGCTCTACCGGCGCGACGCCATCGCCCTGCGCATCCTGACCCGCCAGCGCATGACCTGCACCGCCGACAGCTTCCGCCTGGAGGCGGAACTCGAGGCCTTTGAAAACGACAAACCGGTGTTCACGCGCGCCTGGGACGAGAGCTTCCCGCGCGAGGGCATCTGAGCCAACGCCCGAACGGCCGCCAGAGCCGGGGCGCAAGAAGGAGAAAAACCATGGCCAGCATCGTCGCCGTGCCGATGATCCTGCGGGATATCGAGCACTTCTGGATCCCGCTGCCCGACGGCACGCGCCTTGCCGCGCGCATGTGGCTGCCCGAAGGATCGGAAGACAGCCCCGTGCCCGCGATCCTGGAGTACATCCCCTACCGCAAGCGCGACGGCACCCGCGGCCGCGACGAGAACCTGCATGTGCCCGTCGCCGAGGCCGGTTACGCCGTGATCCGCGTCGACCTGCGCGGCACCGGCGACAGCGAGGGCGTCTATCACGACGAGTACCTGCCCCAGGAGCTGCAGGACGGCTGCGACGTCATCGCCTGGATCGCCGATCAGCCCTGGTGCGACGGCAAGGTCGGCATCATCGGCAAGTCCTGGGGCGGCTTCAACGGCCTGCAGCTTGCCGCCCTGCAGCCGCCTGCGCTGAAGGCCATCATCTCCGTCGGCTCCACCGATGACCGCTACGCCACCGACGTCCACTACTACGGCGGCTGCCTGACCAAGGACAATCTGGACTGGTCGGCCTACATGTTCGCGCTCAACGGCATGCCGCCCGATCCGGAGCTGGTGGGCGAGGACTGGCGCGCCATGTGGCTCGCGCGCCTGGAAGCCAACCGCCCCTGGGCGATTCCATGGATGGAGCACCAGCGGCGCGACGAATACTGGCGCCACGGCAGCGTCTGCGAGGAGTTCTCGAAGATCGAGATCCCCTGCTTCCTGGTCAACGGCTGGGGCGACAACTACAGCGAGGCGATTCCGCGCATGCTCGCCGGGCTTTCCTGCCCGCGGAAGGGCCTCATCGGCCCCTGGGCCCATGTCTATCCCCACGACGGCGGCCCCGGCCCGGAGATCGGCTTCCTGCAGGAATGCCTGCGCTGGTGGGATCATTGGCTGAAGGGCAGCGACACCGGCATCATGGACGAACCCATGCTGCGCGCCTGGATGTGCGACAGCCGCCCACCGCTCACCGAATAGGCCACCCTGCCCGGCCGCTGGGTCGCCGAGGCGACCTGGCCCAGCCCGCGCATCCAGTGGCGCGAACTGGCCCTCAATCCCGGCCGCCTCGACGCGGTCGCGGGCCCGGAGGAGCCTCTGCCGATCTGCTCGATGCAGACCACCGGCCTCACCCAGGGCGAGCTCGGCCGTTACGGAAGCGGCGGCGAATGGCCCAGCGACCAGCGCGAGGACGACGGCGCGAGCCTCGTCTTCCTCACCGAACCGCTCACGGAGGCCGTCGAGATTCTCGGCGCGCCCCTGGTCGAGCTCACGATCGCCTCGGACAAGCCGGTCGCCTTCGTCGCCGTGCGCCTCAACGATGTCGCGCCCTCGGGCGCCTCGACCCGCGTCCATCACGGCGTGCTGAACCTCACCCGGCGCGAGGGCATGGACCGCACCGATCCGCTGGAGCCCGGGAAGCCCTACCGCGTCACCGTGGAGATCGACGATATCGCCCACCGCTTCGCGCCGGGTCACCGCATCGCGCTCTCGGTCTCCTCGACCAACTGGCCGCTGATCTGGCCGAGCCCCGAGGTCGTCACGCTCACCGTTCACGCCGGCGTCAGCCGCCTGCGGCTGCCGGTGCGCCCGACCGACCCCGCCGATGCCGACCTGCCCGAATTCGCCCCGCCCATCGGCGGCGAGCCCGGCCCTGTCACCACCCTGCGCGAGGGCCCGCCCAACACGCGCGACATCCGCCGCGATGCCTATACGGGCGAGACCATCGTGCGCCTGCCGCGCAAGGACGGCGCCTACCGCATCGAGGATATCGACCTTGAAACCCATGGCGACGGCTCGATCTGGCATCGTATCGTCGAGGGCGATCCGGCCTCGGCCGCCCAATGGTCGTCCTTCACCATGGGGCGGCGGCGCGGCGACTGGCACATCGAATCCCGCACCACCCAGCGGCTGACCTGCACGGCCGACGTTTTCCGCCTGGAAGCGGCCATCGAGGTCGATGACAACGGCGAACGCATCTACGAGCGCAGCTGGGACATGACGTTCCCGCGCGACGGCATCTAACAAAAGAAAGAACAACGATGAGCGAAAGCCTGGTCGCCAACCCGCGCGCCATCCACGAGATCGAACACTGCTGGATTCCCCTGCCCGACGGCACGCGCCTGGCCGCCAAGATCTGGCTGCCGATCGATGCCGAGGAGGAGCCGGTTCCCGCGATCCTCGAGTATCTGCCCTACCGCAAGCGCGACGGAACACGCGGGCGCGACCGCACCAACCATCCGCCGGTGGCCGAAGCCGGCTACGCCTGCGTGCGCGTCGATATCCGCGGCACCGGCGACAGCGAGGGCGTCTATCACGACGAATACACGGTGCAGGAGCAGCTGGACGGCTGCGACGTCATCGCCTGGATCGCGGAGCAGCCCTGGTGCACCGGGGCGGTCGGCATGATCGGCATCAGTTGGGGCGGCTTCAACGGCCTGCAGATCGCGGCGCGCCGTCCGCCTGCGCTGAAGGCCATCATCACCATCGGCTCCACCGACGACCGTTACGCGACCGACGTCCACTACTACGGCGGCTGCCTGATCAAGGACAACATCGGCTGGGGCGGCGTGATGTTCGGCCTCAACGCCCTGCCGCCCGATCCCGAACTGGTCGGCGATGCCTGGCGGGAACTGTGGATGGCGCGCCTGGAGGCCGACACGCCCTGGACCCTGGAATGGCTGCGCCACCAGCGCCGCGACGCCTACTGGCAGCAGGGCAGCGTCAATCAGGATTTCTCGAAGATCGACTGCGCGGTCTATGCCGTCTCCGGCTGGGCCGACAACTACAACGAGGCGGTGCCCCGCCTGCTGGCCGGTCTGTCCTGCCCGCGCAAGGGCCTTTCGGGTCCCTGGGCGCATCAGTACCCCAACAAGGGCCATCCCGGCCCGGCGATCGACTTCCTGGGCGAGACCGTGCGCTGGTGGGACCACTGGCTGAAGGGCATCGATACCGGGATCATGGACGAACCCATGTACCGCGCCTGGATCCAGGACAGCGTGCCGCCGGCCACCGTCTATGCCGAACGGCCCGGCCGCTGGGTGGGCGAGCCTTCCTGGCCCAGCCCCAACATCGAGACCCGTGTCCTCGCCATGAACCCCGGCCGGCTCGAGGCCGAGCCGGGCGAGGAAACGCCGCTGCCGCTGTGCTCCCTGCAGGCCACGGGCACCCATCAGGCCATGCTCTGCCACCACGGCGAGCCCGGCGCATTTTCCTCCGACCAGCGGGGCGACGATGCCGGCAGTCTCGTCTTCCTCTCCGAGCCGCTCGCCGAACCCGTCGAGATCCTGGGCGCCCCCATCGTCGAACTGACGCTGGCCAGCGACCGGCCCAACGCCTTCGTCGCCGTGCGCCTCAACGATGTCGCCCCGAACGGCGCCTCGACCCGCGTCCACCACGGCGTGCTCAACCTCAACCGTCGCCAGGGCATGGACCGCAGCGACCCGCTGGTCCCCGGCGAGCCCGTCACCGTGCGTGTCGAGATCGACGACATCGGCCACGCCTTCCCTGCGGGCCACCGCATTGCCGTCTCGGTGTCCTCGACCTACTTCCCGCTCGTCTGGCCTTCGCCCGAGCCCGTGACCCTCACGCTGTTTGCCGGGCGCTGCCATCTGGAGCTGCCGGTGCGCCGCGCCGGCGCACCCGACGGCGACTTCGCCCCCTTCGGCAAGCCCGTGAACGGTCCGGGCAGCGCCATGACGCCGCTCAACAAGGGCGAAGGCCTGCGCCGCGAGGTGCTGCGTGATATCGCCACCGGCACCACCATGACCCACCAGGTGCAGGACAGCGGCATCAACCGCCACGACGATACCGGCACCGTCGAGGGCGAGCGCGGCGAGGCCTGGCACAGCGTCGTCGAGGGTAACCCGGCAACCGCGCGTTCGCGCACGGAGCGGGTCGATACCTGGCGCCGCGACGGCATCGCCATCGAGATCCGCACCAGCCAGGACCTCTGGGCCGACGGCACGGATTTCCACTTCAGCGCCGAGCTGGAGGCCTTCGAGAACGGCACCAGCGTCTTTTCGCGCTCCTGGAACGAGACCGTGCCGCGCGACGGCAACTGAGCCATCCACTGGCAAAATCGCCCCCGGGCCTTGCCCGGGGTAGAACCCGGCGCAGGATCAGGCGAGGTTGAACGCCTGACGATTCGCGATGGGAACGCCACATGCGCACCGTTCTGGTCGCCAACATCAAGGGTGGCTGCGGCAAGACGACGCTGGCCACCAATCTCGCCGTCGCCTTTGCCGTCGCCGGCAAGGCCGTGGCGCTGGCCGACGCCGACCGCCAGAAGAGCAGCCTGCAGTGGTGCGAGATGCGCCCCGAGGGCGTGCCCGCCGTGCAGGGCCTCAACTGGACCAAGCGCCAGGGCGAGGTGCCCAAGGGCATCGACCGCCTGGTGATCGACGCCCCCGCCGCCATGACCCCGGCGCAGTCCGAAGCGCTCGTCGATCTTGCCGATGTCGTGCTGGTGCCGGTACTGCCCTCGGTCTTCGACGAACGCGCCACGCGCCGCTTCCTCGAGCGCATCGAGGAGATCAAGGCCATCCGCAAGCAGCGCAAGGGCCTGGCGCTGGTCGCCAACCGGGTACGTGCCAACACCCGCGCCGCCGACCGCCTGGAGGCTTTCCTCGCCGAGATCGGCCACGAGGCCGCCGGCCGCATCGCCGACCGCGCCATCTACGGCGAACTTGCCGTCCAGGGCCTCAGTCTCTTCGACGTCAACACCCGCCCCGCCATCGAGACGGCCGTCCACTGGCTGCCCCTGCTGGGCTTCATCGAGCAGTCCCTGCGCGGCAAGCGCTGACGTCTCAGTCCTCCCGCCGCGGACGGCGGTGACCGCGGCGCGCCAGAGCCTCCTGGAGCTTGCTGCGCGGCTCGTCGCTGCCGTGGGCTTCACGAAAGGCGGTGATGCCCTCTGCGATGGCGGCATCCTCACGCCCGCCTTCCCAACGCCGCATCAGCGCCTTCTGCGCACGGATGGCGCGCGGACCGGCGGCACAGATGGCCTCGCTCCACTCGGCGACCGCCGCATCCAGACCCTCCGGCTCGGCCAGCCGTTCGATGAGCCCGGCCTGCAGCGCCTCCCGCGCATCGATCACGCGCCCGGTCAGGAGCAGTTCGGCTGCCCGGCCCCAGCCCATCAGGCGCGGCAGCAGGGCCGCCTCGATCACCGAGGGAATGCCGATCTGCACCTCCGGCATCGCAAAGGTCGAGCGCACCGAGGCCGCCCGCAGGTCGCAGGAGGCCGCCAGTTCCAGCGCACCGCCCAGACACGCGCCGTCGATGCGCGCAATCACCGGCACCGGACAGTCGCGCACCGCCCGGCATGCCCCGTGCAGCCGCGTGATGAAGGCTTCCGCGGTCGCCTGCGTCACCGCCCCCAGTTCCGCGACATCCGCACCCGCCGAGAACGCCGGGCCGGCGCCCGTCAGCACGACGCAGCGCAGGTCCTCTTCCTGCGTCAGTGCGCGCATGGCAGCGGTCAGTTGCGCGATCAAAGCGCCCGACAACGCGTTTCGCTTCTCGGGGCGGTCAAGCGTGACCCAGGCGCACCCCGCGCGCCGTTCGATGTCCAGCATCGCGCTCATGTCGGCGACTCCCTCAACGCCCGATGACAAAGGCCGGCGGCGCCTGATCCTGGCTGCACAGCGGATCGCGACGGGCCGTCTGGCCGGAAGCCTCACGGAGGAAAGCGATTGCTTCCTCGCGGGCGCATCCATCCGAACCGCTGGGCGTATGACCGGCCCAGGGATAGATCATGTGCCGGCTGTTGGGGAAATGCGTGGCGATCTCCGCCGCCCACTCAGGCGGTGTCGCGGGATCATAGGCGCCGTTGATGAACAGGATCGGCAGATCATCCTCGACAGGCCGGGGATCATCCTGCGCAAGCGGCGTGACGGGCCAGTCGTCGCAGGCCGGCTCGGTCTGGATGGCCGCGCCGGCCCTGCCGAGAACGCCGTACTTCAGAACCTCGCGGCTGACGACCTCATGATCGGTGAAGGGAACGAACTCACGGCACCAGACGGTCAGGAACGCACCCTCAGCGAGCGCCCAGTCGGCGAGGTAGGGATACCAGTAGAACATCGTGAAGCCGGTGGAGTCACCGTCCAGACCCGCCTCGAGCAGGCTCGGAATGTAGGGAAGGGCCTCGCTCACATAGAACGCATCGTAGATGTAGAACACCAGATCATCGCCGCTCATCAGGATCGACTTGCCCCTGCCCCATCGGTCGACATCGACAACGATCAGGCGCTCCGGCTCCTCGTTCATCTGTTCCAGCCGGGAAAGGAACCGCTGTCGAAGCTCGGGAAAGGCCCTGTTGCAGGCGTCCTGCGCCTCGCAGTCGGTGAACAGACGATCGAAGCTGCGCCAGGTCATGAACGGCAGGTCCTCGTCGGCATGACCTCCCGTACCCATGGTGCTGTCGAGTACTGCGGCATGCACAAGTCCCGGATGGCGACGGATGGTTTCCAGGGCGACCCGCGTGCCGAAGGAAAAGGCCCACAGATCGACCTGCCCGTAACCCAGCACCGCGGCGATGTCGGCAATGTCATCGGCCATGGCATGGGTAGAGACCGCCTCGACGGTGACGCCGGCCTCGTCCAGCCGTTGACGGCAGGCCGCAATCGCCGCGGACTGGCGCGAAAAGAAGGGCTGGTCGGAACCTGGCGGCTCGTCCGCCTCGCGCGCCTGCGCATTGGCTTCCGGACAATCCAGGCTCGGCACCGAGGCCCCCGTGCCTCGGGCGTCGAAAAGCACCACTGCGCGCCCTTCGATCAGACTAGCTGCTGTTTCAAGCCACCACCCGGTCATGTCGCTTTCGGGGTAGGCCTCTCGGAAGGTCGCAGCCCCCGGTCCGCCCTGAACAAAGACCACGGGCACCGCTGTGTAATCCACCCCGGGCTTGACGATGACAGCGACCGGCAGCGTGAAGCGTTCCGCGCTCTCTTCCGCGCGAAACGCCGGCACAACGACCTCGTAACATTGCGCTGCCAGCCCCTGCGGCGGATCAAACCAGCAGGCCGTTTCGTCGATGGTGGCATCCGCCGCCCTGCCGGGCATCGTCGCGCTCAGCATTGCCGTCACGATCAAGGCGATCATGCGCATGAAACTCTCCCTGCTATCATGCTTCCGTCGGAGTGCTAAAAGCTGTCAGGTTATCTTACACAGCAACGCAGGAGAGTCGTTCATGGGACGTGTGGCATTGGTATCGGGGGCCTCGCGGGGCATCGGGCGGGGCATCGCCAAGGCGCTGGCGGGGGCCGGCTACACGGTCGCGGCGAACTACCGCAGCGATGACGCGGCCGCCGCCTCGCTTGCCGCCGAGAGCGGCGTGAAGACCTACAAGTGGGATGTCTCGGACTACGACGCCTGCGTCGCGGGCGTCGAGAAGGTGGTCGCCGACCTCGGCCCCGTCGAGGTGCTGGTCAACAATGCCGGCATCTCGCCCGACAAGTTCCTGCACAAGATGGACGCCGCCCTCTGGCACAAGGTCATCGCGACCAATCTCGACAGCTTCTTCAACATGACCCATCAGGTGATCAACCCGATGCGCCAGGCGGGCTTCGGCCGCATCATCAACATCGCCTCGCTTTCGGCCTTCGCGCCGAGCTACGGCGAGACGAGCTACGGTGCGGCCAAGGGCGCCATGGTCTCCTTCACCAAGGCGCTGGCCAAGGAAAGCGCCGCCAAGGGCATCACGGTCAACGCCGTGGCGCCGGGTTACGTCGATACCGACATGGTGCGCGTCGCGCCCCAGGAGTGGATCGACAACCTGGTCAGGGACCACATCCTGGTCGGCCGTATCGGCAAGGTCGAGGATGTCGCGCGCTGCGTCCTGTTCCTGGCCGCCGACGACGCCGATTTCATCACCGGGGCCACGATCGACGTCAACGGCGGACACCTCATGCGGTGACGACAACTTCCGCCAGCGTTGCACCTGAAGCCGTGACCGCTCAGCCGGTCATGGTCCTGGGTGCGACCGGCGTCTTCGGCAGCCGCGCCTGTCGCCTGCTCGCGCACCACGGCGCGCCGCTCGTCGCGGTGGCGCGCGATACCGGACGGCTGGCTGCTCTCGCCGCCGCAACCGGCGCCGAAACAGCCACGGCGGATCTGCCCGGCGGGCTTGAGGCCCTGCTCGCCCGCCACCGCCCCTCCGTGGTGATCGACACCTGCGGCCCCTTCCAGCAGCGCGACTACGCCATGCCCCGCGCCTGCATTGCGGCAGGCGTGCCCTATGTCGATCTCTCCGACGGGCGCGAGGATGTATCGGCCATCGGCACCCTGGACCGCGCCGCGCGTGAAGCTGGCGTCTGTGTCATCGCCGGGGCGAGTTCCGTGCCCGGCCTTTCCTCCAGCGTCATTGCCCATCTCGAACGGCGCTTCTCGCGCCTGGAGTCGGTGGAAATCGCCATCGCGCCGGGCAACGACGCGCCGCGCGGGCGCGCCGTGATTGCCTCGATCCTCTCCTATGTCGGGCGGCCGGTCCCCCGCTGGCAGGATGGCGACTGGACCGAGGTCACCGGCTGGCAGGACAGCCGCCGCATCACCCTGGGCAGCCTGGGGAAACGCACGGTCAGTGCCTGCGACGTGCCCGATCTGGTGCTGCTGCCCCACCGCTTTCCCGGCCTGCGCCGTGTCAGCTTCCATGCCGGCCTGGAACTGCCCTTCCATCACTGGGGCCTGTGGGCGCTGTCCTGGCCGGTGCGCTGGGGCTGGCTGCGCCGTCCCGAATGCCTCACCGGCCTGCTACTGTTCCTTGCCGAACGCACGCGCCGTTTCGGCAGCGACACCGGCGGCATGCGCATCGCCCTGTCGGGCCTGGGTCACGACGGCCGGCCCCGCCATGTCACCTGGACGCTCGAAGCCCGCAACGGCGACGGCCCCATGGTGCCGGTGCTGCCCGCCGTCGCCCTGGTCCTGGCGATCCTTGCCGGCCGTTCGCCCGAACCCGGCGCGCGGCCCTGCCTCGCCGAACTGCCGCTCGCCGACATCACCGATCTCTTCGAGGGTTATGCCATCGCAGCCATGTTGGCGGAGGAAAGCCCGCCTTCCCTTTTCCGGCGCATGCTGGGCGCGGCGCTCGATACGGTGCCGCCCGCGATCCGCACCCTCCACGAACTCAGCCACGACACCACGGCATCGGGCATCGGTACCGTCGAACACGGCGACAATCCGCTGGCGCGTCTGGCCGGCTTCCTGCGTCTGCTTCCCGCCGAAGGGGATAACCTGCCGGTTTCGGTGACCTTCGCCTCCACGCTCCGGGGCGAGACCTGGCGGCGCAGCTTCGACGGCCGGGTCGAGACCTCCCATCTGCGCCATGGCGGACCGGGCCGCGTGATCGAGCGTTTCGGTGCCCTGACCGTGGAGATGGACGTCACCGCCCATGCCGAGGGCATCGACTATGTCGCCGGCCGCAACCGCCTCTTCGGCATCCCCCTGCCGCGCTGGCTGGGGCTGAAGGCAACAGGCAGGGAACGGCGCGACGCCGCGGGCCGTTTCGGCTTCGACGTCGCCATCGACCTGCCCGGCGGCCTGCGTCTCATTGCCTATCGCGGCTGGCTTGCCCTGCCGGGCGCCTGACGGACCGATCACTCCCGAAGACGGAACTCCGGCGCCAGCGGCACGCGCGCTGCCGATACCGGCCAGCCTTCCTCGGCCACCAGGCCGTCGAGCAGATCGCGCCGAGCGTCGAGATGGGGGTGGCTCGCCAGGATGGTCGGCGGCTCGCCCTCCGCATCGACCATGGGCCGCAGGGTCTCCAGGGCATCCTCATACCCCCCGGCATGACCATAAAGCGCCACCAGCGCGGGCAGGCCGGCGGCATCGGCGTCTTCCTCCCGCTCGCGGCTGAAGTGCAGTCCGCCGACCATGCCGCCGCTGCCGACCACAACATCGCCGATGCCGCTGTCACCCGAGACCAGCGCGCCCAGCAGCCCCAGCAGGACACCCGTGCTTGCCCCCCGCATGGGGTCGCGGTGGCGCACATGGCCGATCTCGTGGGCCAGCACCCAGGCCAGCGCATTCTCGTTGGGCAGGGCCTCGATCATGGCCGTAGTCACGAAGACATGGCCGCCCAGCGTGGCGAAGGCATTCACCGTGTCGAGATCG
>CALLQH010000307.1 GCA_938014945.1 uncultured bacterium
CCTTGTTGGTGAAGGAGACCTCCTCGAAGCCGATCAGATAACGCCGCGCCGCCGCGCCGGTGTGGATGTGGACATCGAACGGGTTGTTGGAATGGGAGCGCAGGAAGATGCGCCCGCCGCCGATGGAGATGCCCTCGATGGTGCCTTCCAGCGAAAGGCCGTTGCCCATGGCGCGCGCGATGGTCTCGGGCAGGTCGGCGATCACCTTGGTGCGCCCGATCTCGTCGGCGAGCGCGGCGATGGCGGCATCCTCGTGGGGGCCGGTCCTATGCGGCACCCACTCGGGCGTCAGGCCGTAGGTCGCGACCAGCGCCTCCAGCTCGGGGAAGCGGTCGTAATAGACGATGCCCTCCTCCACCGACGCGCGGTCGAACTCGCCATAGGCGTCGAAGGAGTGATGGCGCGAGAGGTAGCGCATCGCCGGGCGCAGCAGGATGGGGCCGTATTCCCAGCCGATCGCATCGAGCGCGCGGAAGGCATAGATGCAGTAGAGGAAATAGTGGTCGTCGAGCGAGTTGCGCTTGATCGCCTCGGGCAGCAGCGTCTCCAGGATCTGGCCCCGGCTCGCCTTGGCGCAGGCGAGCGTCACGGCGCGCTCGGCAAGACGCGGCTCATGGTCGTGGATCGCCGCGGCCAGCCGCTTGAGCACCTTCTCGGCATCGACGTCGGTCTTCAGATCATCGAAGGCGACCATGGCCGCCGGACCCATGGACGGCAGATTGGTGTGTTTGTTGGCAAGCGCCACGCACTGCAGCACGGGGAAGTTGCCGGCCTCGTCCTTGAGGCGGGCGGTCAGCCCCATCACAGCATGGATGCCGGCAACCGGATGGATCGGTCCGCCGTGGTGGTCGGCGGGAAGCTCGCAGGAACGCGAGACGGCGAGTGCCGCCGCGGCGATCAGATCGCGCGGGTCCTCGCCTGCCTCCAGGCGGGCCATCGTGCGTTCCACGATCTCCGCGCGCGGCGTTTCCTCGATGAAACGCACCCGTTCCTCGACCGCGTCCTCGAAGCTGACCAGACGAACCATGCGGACCTCCACAGCCATGTGGCCGCAAGCAGGCGGCCGAATCCAATGGCAGGATAGGACAATCCCGGGCGCTTGTGGATTGCCAAGTTCCGGCCCCTTCTGTATCGGACGCGCTCACCCCGGCGGGCGAGGACGCCCGCAGCAGCGGCACAGGCACGACCATGGCCAGGGGCCAGAACAAGCTCGAAACCACCGTCACGGAACTCGGCGCCCGCGGCGACGGCCTTGCCCGGCAGGACGGCCAGTTGCTCTACATCGCCGGCGCCCTGCCGGGCGAACGCGTCTTGGTACGCCCCGGCAAGACACGCGGCGACGGCCGCGAAGCCCTGCTGGTCGAGGTTCTCGAAGCCGCCCCGGAGCGCGCCGAGCCGCCCTGCCCCCATTTCGACGCCTGCGGGGGCTGCGTCGCCCAGCACATGACGGGGGAGGCCTATGCCGCGTGGAAGCACAGCCATCTGATCGACACCCTGCGCCGCCGGGGCTTTGCCGATCCACCCGTGCTGCCGCTGGCCAGCGCGCCGCCGGGCGCACGCCGTCGTGCGCGTTTTGCACTTCATGCCGGGCCGAAGGGCCTGCGCCCCGCCTTCCGCAGTGCGCGCAGCCACGACCTGGTCGTGCCCTCGGTCTGCCCCGTGCTGGACGACGGCCTGCTGCCCGCCGCGACCGCCGTCGCCGCCGTCCTCTCGCCCCGTGGCGCGCTGGAGCTGGAGGTGACGCGGACTGAGGCCGGCTGCGACGCCATGGTCATTGCCCGGCGCCCGCCCAACCCGGACGAGAGTTTCGACCTGGCCGACATCGCCGAACGGCACGACATGGCGCGCATCGCCTGGCGCGAGGAGGGCCGCCCGCCCTATCTGCTGGCCGACCGCCGCGCGCCGCGCCTGACCGCCGGGTCGGTAGAGGTTGCCCTGCCCGTCGGCGCCTTCGTGCAGCCGACCGCCTGGGGCGAGGCCGCCATCGGGCATGAACTGGCCCGCATCCTGCCCGCCGGCGGCACGCTCGCCGATCTCTTCGCCGGTTGCGGCGTGCTCGGCCTTGCTCTGGCGCAAGGTCGCACGATCGAAGCCTTCGAGAGCGTCGCTCCCATGGTTGGCGCCGCCAGACAGGCCGCCCATGCCGCAGGCCTTTCGTCCTATCGCGCCCATGAGCGCGACCTGGAGCAGGCGCCGCTGGAGCCCGCCGCGCTGGCGCGTTTCGATGCCGTGCTGCTCGATCCCCCGCGCGGCGGCGCGCGGGCCCAGTGCGAGGCGCTCGCCGTCTCGACCGTTCCGACCATCGCCTACGTCTCCTGCCATCCCGGCAGCTTTTCCCGCGATGCGCGGATCCTGGCCGACGGCGGTTACGAAATGCTTTCGCTCGCCCCCCTTGACCAGTTCCTCTGGTCTCATCATCTGGAATTGGTCGGTCACTTCGCCCGTCGTTGACGCATCGCCCGGTCGGTGCCAATACGGACGCAGGGACCTTTTTTCATTCAAGGCGAGCAGGAGAACCAACGTGCCTTCGCCCATCACGCCGGAAGGCTACGAGCGACTCCAGGAGGAGTTGAAGCGGCTCAAGAACGAGGAGCGGCCCGCGATCGGGCGCGCTCTCGAGGAAGCACGCGGTCATGGCGACCTCAAGGAGAACGCCGAGTACCACGCCGCCAAGGAGCGCCAGGGTATGACCGAGGCGCGCATCCGCCAGCTCGAGGGGATCATCGGCGATTCCCAGCTCATCGACATCCGTCGCCAGCCCACCGACCGGGTCGCCTTCGGCGCCCAGGTCACCGTGGTCGATCTGGAGACCGAGAAGGAAGCGAGCTACCAGATCGTCGGCGAGCACGAGTCCGATCTCGACCAGGGCCGCATCTCCATCGTCAGCCCGCTGGCGCGCGCCCTGATGGGCAAGTCCGTGGGCGACGATGTGGTCTTCACCACGCCCAAGGGCGAGCGCGAGCTCGAAGTCACCGCCATCAGCTACTGAGCCGGGGGCAACACCCCTAGAGCCGCATGTCCGCGGCCGTCGTGCCATTCGCCGAAGCGTCGGCGTACTTGGCGTAGGCGGCGATGTGGTAGGCGTCGTCCTTCATGGTCGCGCGCACCGACGGGCGCTCCTGCATGGCAGCCAGCCATTCGCGCAGCCGTCCGCATGACGGCGGCAGGTCGATGCCGCGGTATTCCCGCAGCACGGCGAGCCGCTCCATGTGCGGATAGATCGCAAGGTCGGCGAGCGAGAGTTCGCTGCCCAGCCACCACGGCCCGCCGCTGCGTTTGGCGAGCGCCTCCTCTTCCATGAAGCGCAGGCAATCGAGGATGGTGCGGCGGTAGAGTTCCTGCTTCTCCGGTTCGTCCCTGGCCAGCAGCACCTTGTAGGTCGCCGGCACGAACTTCGTGTCGTCGTGGGCGATCCAGATGCGCATGGCTGCACGCTGCGCCGCGCTCGCCGGCGTCAGGCGCGGCTCGGGGAAGCTCTCCTCCAGGTATTCGTTGATGATGTTGGATTCCCAGATCCGGACATCGCCGTGCAGCAGCACCGGCACCTTGCTGTAGGGCGAGACGGCGGCGAACCAGTCGGGCTTGTTGCGCAGGTCGATCTCGACCATCTCGCAGTCCAGGCCCTTTTCCAGCAGGACAAGGCGCGTGCGCTGCGCATAGGGGCAGACCTCCGCGCTCGCCAGCTTCAGTTCCGCCGTCATCGTTCGCTCCCTTGCCTGTCGCGCCCCAGTCTAGGCCGACACACGCCACGCTCCTACTGATGCACCGGCGGTTGCGGCTCCGGACCGGGTGGTGGCACCGGGCGCGGTCGGCCGCGGCGCATCGTCTCTCGATGCAGGATATAGAGTCCGGCGCCCACGATCAGCACGACGCCCGCGGCTGCCACCGTGTCGGGCAGAGTGCCGAAGACCACAAAGGCCGTGAAGGTCGTGAAGACGACGTGGATGTAGGAGAGCGGCGCCAGCAGCGATGCCTCGCCCTCCGCATAGGCCCGGATATGGCTGAAGTGCGCCGTGAGACCGAAGATGCTGATGCCGAGCAGCAACAGCCACTGCTCGCCGGTCGGCATCTCCCACATCCACAGCATCGGGACGGAGAACAGGGTCGCCATGCCCAGCACGCTGTAGAACAGGCTGGTGCTGGTCGTATCCGACATGCCGATGCGACGGGTCAGGATGGCGTAGATCGCCGAACCCAGCGCATCGCCCAGGGGCAGCAGGTACATCCAGTGGCGCACGCCCATACCCGGCTGGATGATGAGCAAGGCGCCGACGAAGCCGATAATGCAGGCCATCCAGCGCCGCCAGCCGACCATCTCCTTGAGAAAGAAGAAGGCGATGGCGGTCATGAAGAGCGGCGAGACGAAGACGATCGCTACCGCATCGCCCAGCGG
>CALLQH010000308.1 GCA_938014945.1 uncultured bacterium
AGAGCTGGAACCAGTCGCGGCAGGTGACGCGGTTGCCGGTCCAGTTGTGGAAGTATTCGTGGGCGATGACGCTTTCGATCGCCTCGTAGTCGCCGTCGGTCGCGGTCTCGGGGCTGGCGAGCACCAGCTTGGAATTGAAGATGTTGAGGCTCTTGTTCTCCATCGCCCCCATGTTGAAATCGCCCACGGCGACGATGTTGAAGACATCGAGGTCGTATTCCAGGCCGAAACGCTCCTCGTCCCAGGCCATCGAGCGCTTCAGCGCATCCATGGCATAGGCGCAGCGCTCCTGGTTGCCGTGTTCGGACCAGATGGCGAGCGCCACCTTGCGCCCCGAGGCCGTGGTGAAGCTGTCCTCCAGCACGCCCAGATCGCCCGCGACCAGCGCGAAGAGATAGGAGGGCTTGGGGAACGGATCGTCCCACACCGCCCGGTGGCGGCCGTCGCCAAGCTCCTTCTCCTCGACCAGGTTGCCGTTGGAGAGCAGCACGGGGCAGCCCTCCCTGGGCGCATCGATGGTGACGCGGTAGGTCGCGAGCACATCCGGGCGGTCGGGGAAGAAGGTGATGCGGCGGAAGCCCTCGGCCTCGCACTGGGTCGTGTACTTGCCGCCCGACATGTAGAGGCCCTCGAGCGCGGCATTGTCGGCGGGCGCGATGGTCGTGGTGGTCCTCAGCACGAAACGCTCGGGCGGCTCGTGGATGACGAGGCCCTCGTCGTCGTGGTCATAGGCGTTGTCGCCCAGGGCCTGACCGTCGATGGCGATGGCGTCGAGCGGCAGCTTGTCGCCGTCCAGGCGGAAGGGCCGTGCGCCCTGGGCTCGGTCGTGGTCGGCCCGCACCGACAGTTCCGCCGTCACCTTCGTGCCCTTGGGGTCGAGCTCGAAATGCAGCGCCACCGTCTCCACCCGGTAATCGGGGGCGGCGTAGTCGCTGAGGCGGATGGTCCTGGGTTCGTCGGTGCGCACGGCACTCTCCTTATGGGTTGGCGGCAACGAGGCTTTCGGCCTCGCGCCGCAGGCGCACGATCTCGCTCGTGCCGTCGATGTCCACGTCATCCCAGCGCAGCGGGCTGCCCGATGCAACCGGGTGCCTGAGGACAACGCCCGAAGCCAGCCCCAGTGGCAGCCAGCCCTGGGAAACAGATCGTGAGGCGGGCGCGAGCTTGCCCCAGACGGTGGAGCCGCCCTCGCCGTCAAGCGTCTCGCCCGCGGCAAGGTCGCGCTTGGCCGTCGCCACCACATCGGCGCGGAAGCCGGTCGGCGCGCCGGTGCCGCGCCCTTCGCGGGCGATCTTCGCCACACTCACCGACAGCTCCAGACCGATCAGGTGGAAGGGTTTCCACATGGCCGCGTAACGCCCGCTGCGGTCGGTGGCGAAGCCGTATTCGGCAAAGCAGCGCCGCGAATACTCGTCCTCGCCCTCGAAGACGACATAGACGCCCCAGCGCAGGTCGTCGGGGATCTGGCTGCCGTCGCGCTCGACGCTGCTGACGACCTCCACGGTGCCGCTGCTCTGCAGGATCCCGCCCTCGTTGTGGGGCTTCAACACATCGGCCAGGCGCGAGGTGCCCGCGGGCGGAAAGGCAAGGCCGTCCTGTGGCGGCAGCAGGCCCGTGGCGTTGGCGACGGCGGCCATCTCGATGGAGGACTTGGTGCCGTCGAGGAAGGAATTGAACATCTTCGGGTTGAGGCCGCCCTTCCTGGCATCCTCCGGGTCCATGCCGTAGTGGCCCCAGACCGTTTCGGGCGTGGAGGCATGGAAATGGGGCATGTACTTGGTGCCCTTGCCGGCGCAGACGACATCGAATCCCGAGGTGCGCGCCCAGTCGACGAGATCGCAGATCAGCGCGGGCTGGTCGCCCCAGGCGAGGCTGTAAACCACCCCGGCCTCGCGCGCGCGTTTGGCCAGAAGCGGCCCGGCCAGCACATCGGCCTCGACATTGACCATGACGATGTGGCGGCCCGCGGCGATGGCGGCCAGCGCATGGCGGCAGCCGACCACGGGATCGCCTGTCGCCTCGATCACCACCTGCACGCCCGGGTGGCCGATGGCCTCGGCCGCGTCGGTGACGACGGCGACGCCGGAGGCATCCAGACCGGCGCGCTGCATCGCCTCATGCGCGCGCTCCGGGCGCAGGTCGGCAATCGCGGCGACCTTCAGCCAGGGGAGGCGGCGGGCGCGGTTGAGGAACATGGTGGCGAACTTGCCGGCGCCGATCACGGCGACGCCCACGGGATCGGAAACGGTCATGTCGGCTCCCCTGCGAATGACCCGCATCCTGCCCCACCCGCCGCCTGCCGAACAGGCCGCGTTGGCCATGGACGCGGCGGCATTGCGGGAATAGGAAGCAGGATGAGCCGCGCGGTGCGGCGCTGTTCCGGAGGCCTTGCGTGCGTCCCAGGTTCATCGCTGCGCTGACCCGTCCGGGTCCGTGGATGTTCGGCACCTTCTGGGCTCTGGAAAGCCTGTCGCGTTCGCTGATCGCCGCGGTGATCTCGGTTGCCGCCTATGATCTGGGCGGCGACGAGACCGTGATGACCTTCATGTACGTCGTGGTCGGTTTCTTCTCGGTCGGCTCGGCGCTTGCCATTCCCTTTGTCGTCCATCGCCTGCGGCCGCTGCGCACCTATCGCCTGGGCGCGCTGATTGTCGGCCTTGCCCCGGCGGTGATGGCGCTGGGCAACCTGCCGACCTTCTTCGTCGGCATGTTCGGGCGCGTCTTCGGCACCAACGCGATGCAGGTCGCCCTTTCGCTTTTCATCATGGGCTACATCCGCAAGCGCGACATGAGCCAGTCCGAGCCGATCCGCCTGCTGATGGCCGCCCTGCCCTGGGCCATCGGGCCGACGCTGGGCATCTGGCTCTACAACAACATGGGTTATGCCGCACCCTTCCTGCTCTCGGCCTGCGTCGCGCTGATCCTGATCTGCTACGCCTTCCTCATCCGGCTCGACGAATCCCCGGTGATGAAGGCGATCCCGCAGAAATCCGCCAACCCGCTCACCTACCTGCCGCGCTTCGTGAAGCAGCCGCGGCTGCGCCTGGCCTACCTGCTGATCTTCGGGCGCGAGAACTGGTGGTGGATGGTCTACCTCTACATCCCGGTCTATGCCGAGCAGAACGACATGGAGGTGGAGGTGCTGGGCATCCACCTGCCGGTGGGCGGCCTGGCGCTGTCGTTCTGCAGCGGCCTTGCCCTGCTCGCGCCGGTGTGGGGGCGCATCATGCGTCGCCTGGGCATGCGCCTGCACCTGATGACCGGGCTGACGCTGGCGGCAATCACGGTGGCCGCGGCAGGCCTGATGATCGACGATCCCTGGATCGTCATCGCCCTGGTCCTGGTCTCGGCCGCGCCGATCAGCGCCACCGACGCCAGCGGCAACATCGCCTTCCTGCGCGCCGTGAAATCACGCGAGCGCACCGAGATGGCCATGGTCTACGGCACCTACCGCGACATGGTGGGGCTGGTGGTGCCGACGGTCTACTGGATCCTTTTCAAGCTGGGCTTTCAGCTCGACGCGGTGTTCTTCGTCACCGCGGGCGCCCTGCTGGTCTACGCCTTCTTCGCGCGGCACCTGCCAAGATCGATGTAGCCTGCCTGCGCTCCTAGGTGCGCTCCGGGGGCTGCGCGACGAAACGCGCAGTGGCCGGGCGCAGCCAGAGCAGCCAGAGGCCCGCCACCAGGAAGGCGGCGACGACCCAGGGCCACAGATTGGCGGGCCACGCCGGGGCGGGCACCAGCGCGTTGTAGAACGGCCAGAGCATCAGCAGGACCCCGGCAAGCCCGGTGGCCACGGCGCCCGCGCGCCGGTCGCGCAGCGCCTGCACGGCTTCCGCTCCGCTCACACCCATGTAGACCAGAAGCAGGGCCAGGGTGCCGATCGTGCCCATGGCGCCGTAGTAGGCGCCAGCGCCCGCAAGCGGCGCCAGCAGCAGGCAGCCCGCCAGCATCAGGCCGCCCATCACCAGCACCGCGGCAGCCGGCGTGCCGTGGCGGGGATGCACCGCGTCGAGGCCGGGCGCGAGCCCCGCCCGCCCCAGGGCAAAGAGCATGCGCGCGCCAGCGCTGAGGCTGCCCAGAGTGCAGGCAAACGCGCTGAGCGCGGCCGCGATATCCAGAAGGGTGGCCAGCTCCCGCGAGGCGAAACGCAGCGCAAGGGTATTGAGCGGCGCGGCGTCGGCGGCAAGCGCATCGACATGATCGAGGCCGAAACCGACGACCTGCATGTAGGAGGCAAAGACATAGAAGACGCCGGTCAGGATCACCGTGCCCAGCACGGCAAGCGGGATGGTGCGGCGTGGGTCGGCGGTTTCCTCCGCCAGGGTGGTCGCCCCCTCGAAACCGGCAAAGGAGAGCACCGCAAAGACCATGGCATAACCGACCCCGGACCAGCCCGGCCCCTCTGCCGGGACGAAGGGAGCGAGGCTGAGCTCGGTGGTCGCATCGCGCAGCACCAGGACGCCCAGCACGAGGATCGCCAGCACCGAAAGCCCCTCCAGCGCCAGCATGAGCCGGGCCGCCAGCCGCATGTCGCACCAGGCGAGGACGATGGAGAGGACCAGCGCCAGCACGCTGACGGCCAGCCACAGCCCCGGCACCCTGATGCCGTAATCGGAAAGCGCCGCATCGACGAAGTTGCCGACCAGCACACAGGTGCCCGCGCCGTAGACCAGGTAGGTCAGCAGCAGCGCCCAGCCGGTCAGAAACCCGGCGCGGGGCCCGAAGGTGAGCGCGATATAGGCGTAGGCCGAGCCGGCGTGCGCGATGCGGCGGCTGAAGGCGACGAAGGAAAGCCCCACCACGGCAAGCGCCAGGGTACCGATGGCAAAGGCGAGAGGTGCCGCCGGTCCGGCAACGCCGGCGGCCAGGGTGACGTTGAAGGACATCGCCATGGTCGGCGCAATGATGGCGAGCGAGAGCGCCAGCGCCTCGATCAGGCCAAGGTTCCTGCGCAGACCGGCCATGTCCCCTGTCCCCCGAGCCGTGAGCGCCAGAGTACCACGCCGTACCCGTGCGGGCTTATTCCGCGGCGTGCAGGCGGGCCAGAGGCTTCTCGTTGATCGGCAGGTGGATGATGGCGGCCACCAGGCCCAGCCCTGCGCAGATCCACCAGACGATGTCGTAGGAGCCCGTCCTGTCGAACAGCCAGCCGCCGAGCCACACGCCCGCGAAGCTGCCCAACTGGTGGCTGAAGAAGACAACGCCGAAGAGGGTCGCCATGTACTTCACGCCGAAGACCTGGGCGACGATGCCGGACGTGAGCGGCACCGTGGCGAGCCACAGGGAACCCATTGCGATGGCGAAGGCGTAGATCGTCAGCGCGCTCTTGGGTGCCAGCAGCATGGCGACGATGATCAGCGTGCGCGCGAAGTAGATGCCCGAGAGGCCGCAGCGCTTGCTCCAGCGCTGGCCGAACCAGCCCGCGACGATGCAGCCCACGATGTTGCAGCCGCCGACCAGGAACCACGCCCAGGCCGCGACCCAGGGCGAAAGGCCAAGATCGGTGATGTAGGACGGGAAGTGCACCGTGATGAAGGCGATCTGGAAACCGCAGACGAAAAAGCCCGTGGTGAGCAGGATGTAGCCGCGGTGCCCTGCGGCCTCGCGCAGGGCCTGGCCGACCGACTGGTCGCTGGCGACCTCACCGACACCGGCGTTGGACTTCGGCAACACGAAGGCGAGCGGAATGATCGCCATGGCCGTGGCCGCCAGCACGATCAGGGCACTCTGCCAGCCCAGCATGGAGATCGCCCCCTGCCCGCCGAGCGCGAAGATGACCTGTCCCAGCGAACCCGAGGCAGTACCCAGGCCCAGGGCGAGCGAACGCATGTGCGGCGGCACGACGCGGGCCATGGCGGCGAGCGCCAGCGAAAAGCCGGTAAAGGCGACGCCGATGCCCACGGCAACGCCTGCAACCAGGGTGAAGACCACGCTGTTGTCGACCACGCCCATGGACCAGGTCGCCGCACCGTAGATCAGTGCACCCAGCAGGATGACACGCGCCGGGCCGTAGCGGTCCGCCAGGGCGCCCGCAACCGGGGCGGCAAGGCCCCACATCAGGTTCTGCACGGAAAGCGCGATGGAGAAGGTTTCCCGGCTCCAGCCCTGCGCTTCCGTGATGGGATCAAGGAAAAAGCCGAAGACCGAGCGGATGCCGAAGCCGATCACGGCGATCGCGCAACCGGCCAGGATAACCACCATCGGCGTGCGCCAGCCGGCGCCGGAGGATGTCGACATGGGAACTCTTGGGCAGGGTCCGCCAACAGGTGGCGGGTTCTTGACGGGCGGGAACTAAACACCCGCATGACGTGTAGCGCAATCGCCGCTACGCGCCGGCCTCAGTCCCTGAACAGGCGGCCGATCACGCGCCCCGCGGTGCGTGCGGGATGTTCGCCCGGCTGGCTTTCCTGGGCGGCCTGGCGCGCGGCCTGGACCTTGCGCTCGATCACGGGCTTGGCCTGGGTGTGATAGACCTCGGCCGCCTTGGCGCGGACCTTGGGGTCGGCGGCGGCGCGGCGGGCCGCCATGGTGAGAAGCTGGCGCAGGATCATGGCGTCATTCTACAGCATCGGCACGGTCACCGCACCGACCGCGTCGGGAGCGGGAGCGAAGAACAGCAGGATCACCAGGCGGCCGTCCTCGATGGTGGTGCCGAAGCCGTCGCCGCTGGAATGCCAGAACCAGGGCCGGAAGAGGACGCAGCGGTTGAACTTCATGGGCAGCGTATGGGTCAGTTCCCAGGCGTCAGGGTCGCTGCCGTTCTCGATGGTCAGGATTTCCATCAGCGCCTCGCGCGGCGTCGCCTTGCCGTAAAGCGCCTGGGCTTCGGCATCGTCGAGCGGCGCGCGGTCGGTGCCGTAGCGCAGGTTGCGGAAGAAATCGGTGCCGCCCGCGGCATCCTCGTCGCGCGAAAGATAGATGATGCCCGCCCAGGTGGCGCCGGGATCGACATGGACCCGGCCGCGCCGCTTGTCGGCGGCGAGCGTCAGGCGGGCACAGCCGTGGGACCACTTGTTGATGCCGACGATCTTCTCGCCGACGAGCTGGCTGAACATCTGGTCGCTGCCCGGCCATGCCATCGACTGTTTGGAGTTGCGGCCGGGGTAATAGACCTCTCCGGGATCGGGATAGTCGAGGCCCAGCGCCACCTCGCGCGCCTTGTCGGGGCGGTCGAAGAAGTCGTCGATGATCATGAACGAACGCTGCATGGTACTCAGCCCGCCATCAGGCGGTCGATCTCGGCCATCTCGTCGGCGCTCATGCGCCAGGCCGTCACCGCCTTGGCGTTGGCCCTGGCCTGGCTGGGCTTGGTCGCGCCGCAGATGACGGTAGAGACGACATCGTGGCTGGCCAGCCAGCCGATGGCGAGTTCGAGCAGGCTGTGGCCGTGGGCCGCGGCAAAGGCCTCCAGGCGATCGACCTTGTCGAAGTTGGCATCGCTCAGAACCTCGGCGTAACGCGGATCGTCGCCGCCCAGCCGCGTCGACTTCGCGGGCCGCTTGCCCCGGCTGTACTTGCCCGAGAGCAGGCCCATGGCGAGCGGGAAGTACGGCATGATGCCGAGGCCGAAGCGGCGCGCCGCGGGAACCACCTCGTCCTCGACGGCGCGGCTGAACAGGTTCCATTCGCTCTGGCAGACGACATAGGGGTTGAAGCGCCGGTCGGCGGCGGTCCAGGCGGCATCGGCAATCTGCCAGCCGGCGTAGTTCGAGCAGCCGGCGTAGCGGATCTTGCCCTGGGCGGTCAGGCGGTCGAAGGCCTCCAGGGTTTCCTCGACCGGCGTCACGGGATCGGGCGCGTGGTGCAGGTAGAGATCGATCCAGTCGGTCTTCAGCCGTTTCAGGCTGCCCTCGCAGGAGCGGATGATGTGGTCGCGCGAACCACGCCGGACATGATCGGGCGTGGCCGCCGTCTTCATGCCGACCTTGGAGACGACCACGACATCCTTGCGCTGCTTGCCCAGCGCCTTGCCGAGGATCGTCTCGGAAACGCCGTCATCGTAGCAGTCGGCGGTATCGAAGAGGGCGATGCCGGCATCGAGCGCGCCGTGCACCACCTTGGTCCCCTGCGCTTCGTCGACCCACCAGCCCAGGGTGTTGCAGCCCATGCCGGCGAGCGAGACGGAGAGGCCCGAGCGGCCCATGGTGCGGTATTCCATCGCGGCGATCCTCCAGCGGTTGCGGCGGCATCCTAGCCGGGTGCGGCGCGGCCGGTCCACGGCGGCAGTTGCCGCAGGCGCGCCCGCGGGCTAGGTGAGGCCATGACCAGCGACTTCCCGATCGGCGAGGACCTGCGCGCGGCAATGACGGCGCGGCTCGCGGCCTTCACGCGCCAGCCCCAGGATGGCGAAGGCCTCAAGCGCGCCGCCGTGACCATGACCGTGGTCGACGACGGCCATGGCCATGGCGCCTTCATCCTGACCAAGCGCGCGCCGCGCATGAACCGCCATGCCGGCCAGTGGGCCCTGCCCGGCGGCCGCCTGGATGCCGGCGAGACACCCGAACAGGCGGGCCTTCGCGAACTCCACGAGGAGGTCAACCTGGAGCTTGCCCCGGATGCGGTGCTGGGGCGCCTGGACGACTATCCCACCCGCTCGGGTTATCTCATCACGCCGGTGGTGATCTGGGCCGGCATCAAGGCCGAGCTGGTGCCCAACCCGTCCGAGGTCGCCTCGATCCACCGCATCGCCTTCCGCGATCTCTTCCGCCCGGGCTCGCCCGAGTTCGTCAGTATCCCCGAGAGCGACCGCCCGGTGATTCGCATGCCGCTGGCCGGAAGCAGCATTCATGCCCCCACCGCCGCGGTGCTCTACCAGTTCCGTGAGGTGGCCCTTGCCGGACGTGCCACGCGCGTTGCCCATCTGGAACAGCCGGTCTTCGCCTGGCGCTGAGCCCTGGGAACGCCAGGGCCCACCCGGCGTTGTATTCACCGACATGAGCGCGCATATGCGCTCGACACCACCAAACATCCATTCCGGGGGACGAGATGGATATCGTTCGCATCATCTGCGCCATTCTGCTGCCGCCGCTCGGCGTCTTCCTGCAGGTTGGCTTCGGGCTGCACTTCTGGCTCAACATCCTGCTGACCCTGTGCGGCTACCTGCCGGGAATCATCCATGCCGTCTGGATCATTGCAAAGCGCTGATCCCGACAAGGAAAGGCGGCTGTCCCGTCTGCGCACGCTGGCGCAGCTTCAGGACAGCCGCTTCCGTCTGCTTGGCATACGTTTCGGCTGGGACAGCATCATCGGGCTGATTCCCGGCGTCGGCGACACCGTGACGACGGCGCTTGCGACCTATGTGGTGGTCGAGGCGGCGCGTCTTGGCGCACCCAGGACACTGCTCGCGCGCATGGGGCTGAACGTCGCCATCGACTTGGTGCTCGGGGCGACGCCGCTCATCGGCGATCTGGCCGATGTCGCGTTCAAGGCCAACCTGCGCAACGTCGATCTTCTGGAGCGGCACCTCACCCGAAAGGCCTAGTCTGCAACAAATGGCGCTGCTCCACGTTGGTTAGGCAAGACACCAACGGGAGTACGCAATGTCCAACACGTCACCCAACGTCGCGGCGGCCCAGGCCGACGTGAAACATAACGCCGAGCGCCTCAAGGCCGACGGCAGCGCCCTGGTCGACGACCTCAAGGGCCATGCAGAGGAATTCGGCGAGGCCCGCAAGGATCAGTTCGCCGAACGCGTCGGCGGTATCGCCGACACCCTGCGCACAACCTCCAAGAAGTTCCGCAAGCAGGACGAAGGCGCCGTTGCCGGTCTGACCGACACCGCTGCCGACCAGCTGGAACGCGTTTCTGCGACCCTGCGCAACAAGGACCTTTCGACCATGCTGTCGGAGGCCAGCGATCTGGCGCGCAGCCATCCTGCGATCTTCCTTGGCGGCGCGGTTGCCCTGGGGTTCGTCGCCGGCCGTTTCCTGCGCGCCAGCAGCGAGAACGTGCAGGACGACGATCAGGACATGCCCGCAACGTCGGGTGCCTGATCCATGGAACGGGGCGAAAGCCGCAGGGCGGAAAGCCACAGGCCGGTGACCGACATCCTGCGTTCGCTGGGTGCCGATCTCCAGAGGCTGGTCGGCATGCAGATCGAACTGGCCCTCGCCGAGGTCCACCAGAAGATCAGCCAGGCGGGCCATGCCCTTCTGGCCCTGGCCTGCGGCCTGCTTCTGGCGCTCGCCGCCTTCCTGGTCGTCCTGCAGGCCGTGGTCCAGGCCCTGGCCCAGTCGATGCCGGCATGGCTTGCCGCAGCCCTGATCGGCGCCCTGGTGGCCGCGGTCGCCGCCGTCTGGATCTGGGCAGCCCTGCGCGCCCTGCACACCGAAAACCTGATGCCGCGCCGCACGATGGATGCCATCCGGCGCGACAAGCAACTCATCAAGGAGACTTTGTCATGACCACCCATAACGGCGTCGAGAACGCCACCAACGCCCGCACGCCCGAGCAGATCCAGCGCGAGCTGGGCAACACCCGCGCCCGCATCGATGAAGGCATCGACGAACTGGATCATCGCCTGGGCACCGGACAGGCGCTGAAGGAAGCCGCCTACCATGTGCGCGACAGCGCCGCCGATATCTCCTCCAGCGTCGGCCGCGTCATCCGCGAGAATCCGGTTCCCGCCTTCCTCATCGGCGCCGGCGCGGCCTGGATCGCCATGAGCGCTCTGTCCAATACGAAGCGCGGCCAGGAAGTGCGTGCGCGGGTCGGCGAGCGGGCCCATGACGTCGCCGTGCGGGCGGGCGAAGAGGCCGAGGGTCTGCGTCACCGCGCCGATGCCTTCAAGCAGCGTGCCGGCGAAACGGTCGAGCAGGCCCGCCAGCGCGCCATCAACGCCGGTCATCGCGTCCGCGAGAGCGCCGGCCAGGTTGCCGGCAAGGCGACCGACGCCTTCGAAAGCCAGCCTCTGCTGATCGGCGCGCTGGGCATTGCCGTGGGTGCGGCCATCGGCGCCAGCATCCCTGCCACGCGCCGTGAGAACGAGCTGGTCGGCCCGCTGCGCGACCGCCTCAAGAATGACGCGGTCGACTTCAGCCGCGAGCAGATCCAGCGCGCGGGCGATGCCGCCCACGAGGCCATCGAGGGCGCGCGCGAGGAAGCCGACAAGGCCGTCAAGGACGTGAAGGCCGAAAGCGGCAGCAAGACCGGCACGGCCAAGGCTGCGAACTGAACCCGTTGGTCGCAGCGCCACTCAGGGGCGGTCCTTCGGGGCCGCCCCTTTTTCTTGGCCTCAGGCGGGGCGCAGCCAGACCGCGGTGTCGTGAAACAGGCCGCCGCCCACCGGCGCGCCGGGTTCGGACGAGATCAGAAGGTTGATGCCGATGCCTTCCTCGAAGGCGGCATTGGGCCACACGCTCTCGACGATCGCGGTACCGCGCACCAGCCCATCGAACAGTTCGGCATGAAGGACGAGGCTGCCCTTGGCATTGCCCATGCGCACGCGCTCGCCCTCACCGATGGCAAGACGTGCTGCATCCTCGGGGTGCAGCTTCACCGTCGGCCGACCCTCACGCGCCTTCGATGTCGGCGTTTCGGTAAAGCTGGAATTGAGGAAGTTGCGCGCGGGTGCGGTTACCAGGCGGAAGGGCCGTTCGGGATCGGCGCGGTCGATGACGTCCCAGTGATCGGGGAAACCCGGCATGTTGCCCGGCGTGCCTTCGGGGCCGAAACGGTTGAGCGGATGGGACCAGTCGGCGCGGAAATGGAACTTGCCGTCGGCATGACCGAAGCCGTCGAGGAAGTGGGCGGCGCGAAACTCCGGCTGGATATCGATCCAGCGCGCGGCCTCCAGGGCCGCGAGATCGCCATGTCCGGAATCGCGCAGGGTGCGGTCGGCCAGTTCCCGCGGGTTCATGGCGAAGCCCTCATGCGCATCGGCCACGCCCAGGCGGCGCGCAAGATCGCAGATCACCTCGTGGTTGGAACGGCAGCCCTCGGGCGCCTCGACCAGCTTCGGGCCCCACAGGATGTGCTGGTGGCCACCGCCCTGGTAGAGGTCGTCGTGTTCCAGGAACATGGTTGCGGGCAGCACGATGTCGGCGACCTGCGCGGTCTCGGTCATGAACTGCTCGTGGACGGCGACAAACAGGTCCTCGCGCGCGAAGCCCCTGTGGACCAGCCCCAGGTCCGGGGCGACCATCATCGGATTGGTGTTCTGGACCAGCATGGCCGTCACCGGCGGGCCGTCGCCAAGATCGCGGCGGTCGCCGGTCAGCACCGGGCCGATGCGCGACTGATCGAACACGCGGATGTTCCGGTCGCGCAGGTCGAGGCCCTCGATCACCGTGCGGTCCCAGCCGTAGATCGCGCCGTTGTTGTGGAAGGCGCCGCCGCCCTCGTGCTGCCAGGCCCCGGTCACCGTGGCGATGGAGGCTGCCGCATGCATGGCGACGGCCCCGTTGCGCCCGCGGCAGAAGCCGTAGCCCAGGCGGAAGAAGGTCTTCGGCGTGGTGCCGACGAGGCGCGCGAAGGCTTCGATCTGCTCGGCCGGAACGCCGCAGATCGCCTCGGCCCATTGCGGCGTGCGGCTTTCGAGATGGGCGGCAAGGCCGTCGGGATCGTCGGCGTAGGCCCGCATGTAGTCCCAGTCGGCCAGACCGTCGCGCAGCAGGACGTGCATGACGCCGCAGGCGAGTGCCGCATCCGTGCCGGGCTTCACGCAGAGGAACATGTCGGCCTGTTTGGCCGTGCCGTTGGCGTAGGTATCGACGGCGACGATCTTGGCGCCGCGCTCCTTCCGCGCCTTCACCGCATGGGTCATCACGTTGACCTGGGTGTTGACCGGGTTGGTGCCCCAGATGACGACGACATCGCTTTTGGCCATCTCGCGCGGATCGACGCCGCGCAGGGCGCCGGCGGCGGTGATCCAGCCGGTCCAGGCGAGCGTCGTGCAGATCGTGCTGTGCTGGCCGGAGTAACGCTTGGCATGGCGCAGCCGGTTGATGCCGTCGCGCATCACGAAGCCCATGGTGCCCGCGTAATAGTAGGGCCAGACGGTTTCGCTGCCGTGGCGCGCCTCGGCCTCGGCAAAGCGCGTTGCGATCTCGTCCATCGCCTCGTCCCAGGAGACCGGCGCGAAACGGCCCGAACCCTTCGGCCCGATGCGGCGCATGGGCTGCTTCAGGCGGTCCGGGTGATGCAGGCGCTCGGCGTAGCGGGCAACCTTGGCGCAGATGACACCGGCCGTGTAGCTGTTGTCGGCCGCGCCGCGCACCCGGCCGATGCGGTCCTGCCCCAGCACTTCGACCTCCAGCGCGCAGGTCGAGGGGCAATCGTGCGGGCAGGCGCTGTAGCCCAGGGAAATCGCGTCGGGGGCCATGGCCGCCTCTCCTACCAGCGCAGAAGCGGCATCACTCCGGCGGGGCGCACCCCGTGCTCGGCGCAGGCCGCGAGAACCCGATCTTGCGGCGGCGGCGCCTCGGGCGCCACACCCCAGAAATGGGCGGGCAGGCCGCCGGTGATCCAGACCGCGTCGATGCCGGCGTTGTGGGCGCCCAGGATATCGGTCTCGATGCCGTCGCCCACCGCCAGAACGCGGTCGGGCGCGATGCCGCCCATGAGGGCCAGGCTGCGCCGGTACACCGCCGGATAGGGCTTGCCCTCCTGGCGCATCTCGCCGCCGCGCGCGGCGTAGTCGAGCGCGATGGCCCCGGCGCAGATCTGGCGCACCGGCCCGCGCAACACGAAACGGTCCGGGTTGGCCGAGGCCATGGGCAGGCCCCGGTCGAGGCAGCTCTGAGTCTCCGCGGCGAAGGATTCCAGCGTGTCGCCGCCGTCGCGGATACCGCAGCAGAGAACGAAATCGGCCTCTTCCAGCGTCGCGGCGCGGCGGAAGCGCAGGCCCTCCAGCAGGTTGGCGTCCCGCTCGGTGCCGATGTGGTGGAAGCAATCGCCCAGCGCCGCGTACCAGGGGTCACTGGCATCCTCGATCTCCAGACGCAGCGCCTCGCCCGCCGTCATCACCGCGTCGTAGGCGTCGGTCGGCACGCCGAAACCTTCCATCTGGCGGATCACCGCGTCGTTGCGCCGGGGCGCATTGGAGACGAGCACCACCCTGCCGCCCCCGGCACGGTAGCGCTGCAGGGCATCGACCGCCGCGGGATAGGCCGTGACGCCGTTGTGCAGGCAGCCCCACAGATCCACCAGCAAACCATCGTAGCGCCCGGCCAGGGCTTCGAGGCCTGCGACCAGCGGGATCGGCTGGG
>CALLQH010000309.1 GCA_938014945.1 uncultured bacterium
GCTCCTCGCGGAAGGTCTCGACATAGTCCTCCATGCGATAGCGCCCGGTGACCTTCTCGGAGACCTCGGCAAAACGCGTGGCGACCGGCTCGATATCGGGATCAAGACTGACATAGACCCAGCCCTCCCAGGTCTCGCAGCGGACTTGCGGCAGGCGGTAGTCCTGCTTGCAGAAGCTGCTGCTCTTCTCCATGTGCGGCGCGTTGCGCAGCCGCCCGTCGAGGCCGTAACTCCAGGCATGATAAGGGCACACGATCATCTTCGTGTTGCCGCGTCCCTCCAGCAGCGTGCTCATGCGGTGCAGGCAGACGTTGGAATAGGCCTTCAGATTGCCGTCCATGTCGCGCAACACCACGACCGGCTGGCCCGCCAGGTCGAAGGCGACATAGTCGCCCTTCTTGGCCATCGCCTCGGCGCGCCCGGCGCAGACCCATTCGCGCCCGAAGATGCGCTCCTGCTCCAGCTTCAGGAACGCCGGCGAGGTATAGACACCCGTCGGCATCGAACGCGCTTCCTCGAACGGCAGATGCGCGTTGCGCGTCAGGTCTGCGACGATGGTCTCGATGGCGGCCACGGTCATGAATCCTTTGCTCCCGGCGTCGTCAGCGCATCATCGGCCAGCGGTGCCATCGCCGCCATTCGCATTTCCCGTCCCGCGGCATAGGCGCATCCGATGGCATCACAGGATGCCCGCGGGCGACTCAGGCAGGATCTGGCCGCCGTCGACGATGATGGTCTGGCCGGTGACGAAACGGCCTTCCTCGCTGGCGAGATAGACCGCGGCCCAGGCGATGTCCTCGGGCTCGCCCAGATGCCCCATGGGGATCGCCGGCCCCATCGTCTTCTGGTGCCACTTGGCGAGTGCGGCTTCCGGCGGCCGGTTGCGGATGTTGCCGGGTTCGATGCCGTTGACCGTGATGCCCTGCTTGGCGACCTCCAGGGCGGCGGCCTTGATGAAGCCGTTCATGCCGCCCTTGGACGCGCCGTAATGGCTCCAGCCCGGCATGCCGACGCGCGGCCCGGTGATCGACGACATGGCGACGATGCGGCCCCATTTCTGGCGGATCATGTGCGGCAGCACCGCCTTGGTGCACAGGAACAGGCTCTTGAGATTGGTGTCGAGCACGTCGTCCCACTCGGCCTCCTTCATCTTCACGATGTGGGACTGGGGGAAGATGCCGGCGTTGTGGACCAGGATGTCGATCCGGCCGAGGCGCTTTTTGGCCTCGCGCGTCATCTCGGAAACCGAATCGGCCTTGGCGACATCGGTGGCGATGGCCTCGGCCTGCCCGCCCGCCTTGCGGATGGCGCGGGCCACCTTCTCGCCGCGCGAGAGCGTGCGCGTGGCGATCAGCACCCTGGCGCCCTCGGCGGCAAAGATTGTCGCCACGCCCTCGCCGATACCGCGGCCGCCGCCGGTCACGATTGCGGTCTTGCCTTCCAGTCTGCCCGTCATCATCTGCCCCCTATGCTTGACGTCTCGCGGCCAACTCTGTGCCATGGCGAGGCAAACGCCAAGAAAGGGATGACATGATCGAGATCACGCGACAGGGGGCCGCGATGCCGGCGCTGGGCATGGGCACCTGGGAAATGCGCGGCGCCGAAGCGACCGCAGCCGTCGATCGAGCCATCGGCATGGGTTATCGCCATATCGATACCGCCCAGATGTACGAAAACGAGGCCGAGGTCGGTACGGCGCTCGCCGGCTGCGGCGTACCGCGCAACGAGCTCTGGGTCACGACCAAGATCGACAATGCCAACCACGCCTTCGAGAAGGTGAAGAGCTCGGTCGACGAGAGCCTCAGGAAGCTGAAGACCGACTATGTCGACCTGTTGCTGATCCACTGGCCGATCTTCGACGACGCGCCGCTTGCCGAGACTCTCGATGCCATGGCCGAGCTGCACTATGCCGGCAAGGTGCGCCATCTCGGCGTTTCCAACTTCAACGCCGAGCTGATCGCCGAGGCGGTCGACGATCTCGGTCACACGATTCTCTGCAACCAGGTCGAGTATCATCCCTATCTCAGCCAGAAGGCGGTGAAGGAGGCCTGCGCGGCGCGCGACATGATCGTCACGGCCTATTGCCCGATCGTGCGCGGCAAGGTCGCCGAGGATGAGGTGCTGCAGGCCATCGCCCTGATGCACGACAAGACCCCGACCCAGGTCACCCTGCGCTGGCTGGTCCAGCAGGACGGCGTCGCTGCGATCCCGAAGGCGGCGAGCGAGAAAAACGCCCGCGCCAACCTCGACATCTTCGACTTCGAACTGACGGCTGACGAGATGGCGCGCATCGACGGCCTCGCCCAGGGCCACCGCATCGTCGATCCCGAAGGCTGGAGCCCGGTCTGGGACGCCGCCTGAGTCAGTTTCGTGTGAGGTGCCCGCTCTTGCGGTAGAGCCGGGTGGGTTCGGTCGCGGTCAGAACGGGCATCGCCCCGACCGGCAGGCGCAGCCAGCCCAGGGCGGGCAGGGGCGCCTGCTCGCCCGTAATGGCGCCGGAGAGGATGAACAGTTCGTTGCCGCCGGCTTCCAGCGGCACGGCTGCGCCTGCCTCCAGGCGCAGCAGGACCATCGTCTCCGGGTATGCCGCTTCCTTGTACAAGGTGCAGTGGGAGACGCCGCCGCGGGTCTCGCTCCATTGCATGTCGGCGGCCGCCAGCGCGACGTGACGGCGCTGGTTGCCGGGATACTGGCGCAGCTTGACGAACAGCAGGCAGCCGGGGGCCGAGCGCGGGGCGTGCTCGAAGCCCTCCGGATTGAGCAGATAGCTGCCCGCGGGATAGTCGCCGCTTTCATCGCTGAAGACGCCGTCCAGCACCAGGATTTCCTCGCCGTCGGGATGCGGGTGGCTGTGGAAGCGGCTGTCGGGGTCGTAGCGCACCACCGAGGTGACCCGCCCGGCCTCGGCCGGACCGGCAAGATCGAGCCTCTTGCGCCAGACGCTGGAACTGGGGCTCGGCGCCCAGTCCATCGCCGCGGTGTCGGCGCGGGCAATGCGGCTGAAGTCGTCGTTGAGTCCGGCCATGATGGCTAGAGCGCCCGCGCGATGCGGCGTGCGTCGAGCATGGCAGCGTGGAGGTTGCGGCTGGAGGCGGCGTCGCCGATGCGGAACAGGCGGTAGCGGCCATCCGCATTGCGCACGCCGTCCTGCTCCTTGCCGGCGATCAGCTTGTCGATGTCGATCTCGCCCAGGTTCCGCGAGCCCGGCTTGAGCGCGAAGTAGAGATCGTCGTTGGGCACGGTGCCATTCTCGATCACCACCTGGTCGGCCTCGATCGTGCGCTCGGGCCCGCCGTAGACGTTCCTGATCGTGGCGACGAGGCGGTTGCCCGACCGGCGGATCGACGAGACCTGACTGTCGGGCGTGATCGCCACCCCCTGGCGGTGGAAGCGGCGCAGGTAGATCGGAAAGTTCTGTCCGCCGACTTCGGCCAGCGCCTGCCTGTCGGGCGTCACCAGCGCAACTGTGCTTCCCCGGTCGCACATCAGGTTGATGGCGCTGGCGGCCTCGTGGCGTCCGGCGATGTCGTAGACCAGCACCTCCTCACCCGGCGCGACCGCGCCCGAGAGGATATCCCAGGCGCTGACCGCCAGATCGCCGCCGGGAATGGCGCGCAGCTCATCGCTTGCCAGATCGGTGTCGGGCAGGCCGCCGGTGGCGATAATCACGACATCGGGTTCCAGTGCGGTCACGTCGGCGGCATCGGCCAGCACGCCGGTGCGGCACTCGACCGGCAGTTCGCCGACGCGGTCGGCCAGCCAGTCGCGGATGCCGACCATGTCGCGCCGCCAGCTTCCCTTGACCGCCAGTACGAGCTGGCCGCCCAGTTCGCTGCCTGCCTCCAGCAAGGTCACCCTGTGACCGCGCAGGGCACCGACACGCGCGGCTTCCAGGCCCGCGGGGCCTGCGCCCACGACGACGACATGCAGCTTCGCACCGCTGCTCGGCTCGATGGTGTGGCCCAGTTCCTTTTCGCGTCCGGTCGCCGGGTTGTGCGCGCAATGGGCCGCGCCGCCCTGGAACAGGCTGTCGATGCAGTAACCCGCGCCGACGCAGGGGCGCGTGCGCTCCTCGTGGCCCGCGATCATGTTGTTGACCAGATGCGGGTCGGCGAGGTGGGAGCGGGTCATGCCGATCATGTCGACGATGCCGTCGCGCACGGCATGGCGCGCGGTGGCGAGATCGGTGACGCGTGCGGCGTGGAAGACCGGAAGGTTGGTGGCGGCCTTGAAGCGGCGTACCGGCTCCAGATAGGGGGCAAGCGGCGAATCCATCGCCGGCATGACCTTTTCGGAAAGCTCCAGGTCGGTCGCGGCGCGGCCGAAGACGAGATTGAGATAGTCGACCGTGCCGGCCTCCGCGAACGCCTGGGCGACGGCAATGCAGTCGTCCTCGCCGATGCCGTCCTTCCTCATCTCGCCGCCGCTGGTGCGGATGCCGATGATGAAGTCGTCGGGCACGGCCTTGCGCACCGCTTCCATCACCTCCAGGCCGAAACGCATGCGCCCCTTCAGGTCGCCGCCCCAGCCGTCGGTGCGCGTGTTGGTGATGGGCGAGAGGAACTGGTCGATCAGATGGCCGTGGGTCAGGATCTCACAGCCGTCCAGGCCGCCCTCCCAGCAGCGCCGTGCCGCCGCGGCGTAGGCCGCGATCACCCGCTCGATATCCTCATCCTCCATCTCGCGGGGGTAGCTTCGGTGCTGGGGCTCGCGGATGCGAGATGGCGCGATCGTCGGCACCCAGTTGTCGGCATGCCAGACGGTGCGCCGGCCCATGTGGGTGATCTGGCAGATCAGCGCGGCGCCGTGCTGGTGGATACGCTGCGAGAATTCCTGAAAGTAGGGGATGACCGCATCGTCCCCGACATAGATCTGGCCGCCGAAGACGGAGGCCGAATCGGGCGCCACGTTGCTGGAGCCGCCGAACATGGTGAGAGCCAGGCCACCCTTGGCCTTTTCCTCGTGATAGAGCTGGTAGCGCAGCCCCGGCTTGCCCTGCTCGGCATAGCCCGGCGCGTGCGAGGTGCTCATGATGCGGTTCTTCAGCGTCAGGCCCTTGAGGCGGAAGGGCTCCAGCAGGGGATCGCTCATCGGCGTCAGTGCCCCTTGGTGGCTTCGTCGATCGCCGCGGCGATCTCGGGGCCTTCGGGCGTCACCTTCGAGGGCCAGACCCCGGCCAGTTCGCCGTCCGGGCCGAT
>CALLQH010000310.1 GCA_938014945.1 uncultured bacterium
GATGCCCCCGATCCTAAGCGATTGGAGGGGTGATCTCCACCGCCCAGACACAAATCCGTGACCTTTGTCGGCACCGCAAGCCGGGGCTGTCTTGAAACTATCGGAATCTGCCGCTTGCGAAGCAACCTGTCATGGCTCTATACACCCGCCGTCGAGGTCCGTTAGGGCCGAGTTGGGACATTCATATCGATCCAGGAAGAAGGGAAAGGGGTGCATGGCCGTTAAGAGTTCCGGGTCCTACAAGCCCGCGCAGAACGAGCCGTACATGAACCCGAAGCAGAGGGAGTTTTTCCGCAAGAAGCTGCTCGCCTGGAAGGAGGAACTCCTCCAGGATTCTTCGCAGACCATCCGTCACCTTCAGGAAGAGACCTCGGCCCAGCCGGATCTGGCCGACCGTGCCTCGACCGAAACCGACCGCTCGATCGAGCTGCGCACCCGCGACCGCGAGCGCAAGCTGATCTCCAAGATCGACGAGGCCCTGCGCCGCATCGACGACGGCACCTACGGTTATTGCGAGGAAACCGGCGAGCCGATCGGCGTGAAGCGTCTGGAAGCCCGCCCCATCGCCACCCTGTGCCTCGAGGCCCAGGAGCGGCACGAGCGCCGCGAGCGGGTCTATCGCGACGACTGAGCCGGTCACCGGGCCTTCGAAGGCCATCGAATCGCGGGGGAAGCCGTTATGCGGCTTCCCCCGATGCGTTTGAAGGGGCGATGATGGGCCAAGGCTGCACACGGACCCGGCGGCATTCATGAGCGATTCCCGAGCGAGCCCGGAAGGCGGCGAGGCGCACCAGGAACGGCTGCACCGCCGACGGCGGGCCGCCCTGCGCATCGCCATGGTCAATGCCGTGCTGTTCCTGGGCGGCGCGGCCGGCGCCTTTTTCACGCTGCGCGGGCCGGCGGGCGAGCTCTGGGCCGTGATCGGCGCCGGCATCGTCCTGGGCCTGGGCGTCCTTTCGGTCAGCTTCATCATCCTCACCGCGCGTTCCCAGGCGCGCGACATGCCCCAGCCCCTGTTCGACGCGCTGACGGGCGGCGAGGTCGGCACATACCTGTGCGACGGCGACGGCGATGTCCGCTTCGCCAACGCCACCCTGCTGCGCTGGCTGGGCTACGACCGGGACCAGCCCCAGGCTCGTCGCGCCATCGCGCGTGCCCTGGCCCGGCGCACCGAAGGCCAGCGCCTGCGCGGCGAGGCGGTCGGGATGCGCCATGCCGACGGGCGTGTCGTCAGCCTGCATGTCTCCGATCAGGAAACCCGGGAAGGGTTGGCCTGGGGACTGGTCTGGCGCACACGGCCCTTCGCCGATGCCGTGCCATCGGGCCCTGCGTCGGCCCTGGCGACGACCTGGGTGCGCCTGCTGGAGGGCGCATCGGTCGCCATCGTCCAGGTCGATGCCGGCGGCCGCATCGTGGCGGGCAACCGCGCCTTCCGCCGGCTGGCAGGCCGCCCGTCGGGCCTTCGCTCCGGCGCGTTCCTGGCCGATATCGTGGCCGGCGAGGACCGCCGCCCGCTGATCCGCCGTCTGGCCGATGTCGGCCAGGGCGGTGACGTCGATCAGCCGCTCGACGTGCGCCTTGCCGGAGAGGGCGACCGCGCGGCCACGGTCTACTTTTCCGGCCTGAAGCGCACGGGCGAGGCCGCCGAGGGCGCCATCCTGCACATTGTCGACGCCACCCAGCGGCGCAACCTGGAGGCCCAGTTCGAGCAGTCGCAGAAGCTGCAGGCGGTGGGTCAGCTCGCCGGCGGCGTGGCGCACGACTTCAACAACATCCTCACCGCCATCACCGGCTTCTGCGATCTGTTGCTGGTGCGCCATCCGCCCGGCGATCCCAGCTTCGGCGAGATCATGCAGATTCGCCAGGACGCGACGCGCGCGGCGGCACTGGTGCGCCAGCTCCTGGCCTTCTCGCGTCGCCAGCGCCCGCGCCCGCGGGTGCTGCGCCTGTCGGGCACGGTGAGCGATCTTCTGGCCCTGCTGCGCCGGCTGATCGGCGAGCGGGTTGCGCTGCACGTCAGCCACGACAAGAACCTCGGCTTCGTGCGCATGGACCAGAGCCAGATCGAACAGATCGTCACCAATCTTGTGCTCAACGCGCGCGATGCCATGCCCGATGGCGGCACGATCCGTATCGCCACCTACAACGCCGAGGTCGCCGAATCCCGGGTCACCGTCAACGGCGTCATGCCGCGCGGGCGTTATGTCGTGCTGGAGGTCGCCGACGAGGGCACCGGCATCGAGGAGGAACTGGCCGAGAAGATCTTCGAACCGTTCTTCACGACCAAGGAGGTCGGACGCGGCACGGGCCTCGGCCTCTCCACCGTGTTCGGCATCGTCGAGCAGAACGAGAGCTTTCTCGAGCTGGAGAGCACGGTGGGGCAGGGCGCGGTCTTCCGCATCTGGCTGCCCAGGCTCGACGCTGCGGAGCTGGCGAGCCTGGCCGAGACCGCGCCGGTGGCCGCCGAGGTCGACACGCAGGGAGCGGCGATCCTGCTGGTGGAGGACGAAGCCGCGGTGCGCACCTTTGCTGCAACAGCGCTGCGCAGCCGCGGCCACCGCGTCGTCGAGGCCGACGGACCCGAGGCCGCGCTCGATGCGCTGGGCGCCGACGAGGGTCCGTTCGATCTGCTCATCACAGACGTGGTCATGCCGGGCATGTCCGGGCCGGAACTGGCCGAGCGGGTGCGCGAAGCGGCTCCCGACATGGCGGTGATCTTCATCTCCGGCTACTCCGAGGATGCGGCGGGCGCCGATATCCTCGACAGCGCCAATTTCCTGCCCAAACCTTTCGGACTCGACCAGCTCGCCGGCCGTGTCGCCGCGGTTCTCGCCCAGGCGCGGCGGGCGCAGAGCGATGCGTAAGGTTTCACATACGATGCGCATTTGTTCTCATTCGGTTCTTGCCAATGGAGAACAAAGCCTGTACAACCGTCCCTCGTTGCACCGGCAGTGGTGCATGTGGAATAAGGAGAGGGACGATGGCGGCCAATTCGGCGTTGCGGGTTGTTGAAGGACAGGGAAGCGGCATGGAGCGTGACAAGGCACTGGACGCGGCGCTGAGCCAGATCGAACGGGCGTTCGGCAAGGGTTCGGTCATGCGCCTTGGCAAGCATGACCAGACGGTGGAGATCGAATCGATCTCCACGGGTTCGCTCGGCCTCGACATCGCGCTCGGCATCGGCGGCCTGCCCAAGGGCCGCATCGTCGAGATCTACGGTCCCGAAAGTTCGGGCAAGACGACGCTCGCCCTCCACGTCGTCGCCGAGGCGCAGAAGAAGGGCGGCACCGCCGCCTTCATCGACGCCGAACACGCGCTCGACCCGATCTATGCCAAGAAGCTGGGCGTCAACCTGGACGACCTGCTGATCTCCCAGCCCGACGCCGGCGAGCAGGCGCTCGAGATCGCCGACACCCTGGTGCGTTCCGGCGCCATCGACGTGCTGGTGGTCGACAGTGTCGCCGCCCTGGTGCCGCGCGCCGAGCTCGAGGGCGAGATGGGCGACACCCATGTCGGCCTGCAGGCCCGCCTGATGAGCCAGGCGCTGCGCAAGCTGACCTCCTCGATCTCCCGCTCGAAGTGCCTCGTCATCTTCATCAACCAGATCCGCATGAAGATCGGCGTCATGTTCGGCAGCCCGGAGACGACCTCGGGCGGCAACGCGCTGAAGTTCTACGCCTCCGTCCGCCTCGACATCCGCCGCATCGGCCAGATCAAGGACCGCGAGGAGATCGTCGGCAACCAGACCAAGGTCAAGGTCGTCAAGAACAAGGTCGCCCCGCCGTTCAAGACGGTGGAGTTCGACATCATGTACGGCGAAGGCATCTCCAAGATGGGTGAGATCATCGATCTCGGCGTCAAGGCGGGTGTGGTCGACAAGTCCGGCTCCTGGTTCTCCTTCCAGGACCAGCGCATCGGCCAGGGCCGCGAGAACGCCAAGCAGTTCCTGCGCGACAACCCGGAGGTTGCGACCAAGGTCGAACAACTGGTGCGCGCCAACGCGGGCCTGGTTGCCGAGAACATGATGTCGGGTCCCGACGACGAGGAGGCCACCGCCGATTACGACGGCGACTGACCCCCCAAACCGTTGAACGCCTTCGCGGGCGCGGCCACATAAGGGGGCCGCGCCCGCTGTGCGTTTGGGGCGCTGTTGTGGACAGTGTTGGGTGTGGCGGTTAGAGAACATTCCCCAGATTCAACGCAGGCGCGGCCTGCAGCAGGATGAAGACCATGATCGGCGTCAACGAGGTGCGCAGCACCTTCCTGGAGTACTTCCGCGAGAACGGACACGAGGTCGTGCCCTCGAGCCCGCTCGTGCCCCACAACGACCCGACCCTGCTGTTCGTCAACGCCGGCATGGTGCAGTTCAAGGACGTCTTCACCGGCCAGGAGCAGCGCGCCTACAGCCGCGCCACGACCGCCCAGAAGTGCGTACGGGCGGGCGGCAAGCACAACGACCTCGACAACGTCGGCTACACGGCGCGCCACCACACCTTCTTCGAGATGCTCGGCAACTTCAGCTTCGGCGACTACTTCAAGCCCGAAGCGATCGAGCTTGCCTGGAACCTGACCACCCGGGTCTTTGGCCTGCCCGAGGAGAAACTGCTGGTGACCGTGCATTCCTCCGACGAGGAAGCAGCGGCGTTGTGGCGCAAGATCACCGGCATCGCCGACACGAAGATCATCCGCATCCCGACCTCCGACAACTTCTGGTCGATGGGCGACACCGGCCCCTGCGGACCCTGCTCGGAAATCTTCATCGATCAGGGTCCGGAGCTTCAGGGTGGCCCTCCGGGCAGCCCCGATGAGGATGGCGACCGCTTCCTGGAGTTCTGGAACCTCGTCTTCATGCAGTTCGAGCAGACCGGCCCGGACCAGCGCCATGCGCTGCCGCGTCCGTCCATCGACACGGGCATGGGCATCGAGCGCATCTCGGCGATCCTGCAGGGCGTGAAGAGCAACTACGACACCGATCTGTTCCAGACGATCATCCGTGCCACCGCGGATCTGGTGGGGCGCAAGCCCGAGGGCGATCTGCGGCCCTCGTTCAACGTCATCGCCGACCACCTGCGCACTTCCTGCTTCCTGATCGCCGACGGCGTGCTGCCCTCCAACGAGGGGCGCGGCTATGTCCTGCGCCGCATCATGCGGCGTGCGATGCGTTACGCGCACCAGCTCGGTGCGGCCGATCCGCTGATGCACCGCCTGGTGCCCGTCCTGGTGTCCGAGATGGGCCAGGCCTTCCCCGAGCTGCATCGCGGCCAGGCGTTGATCACCGAGACGCTGAAGCTGGAGGAGACCCGCTTCCGCGAGACGCTGGTGCGCGGCCTTGGCCTGCTGGAGGAGGAGACGCGCCACCTGGGCGAGGGCCAGGCCCTGCCCGGCGAGATCGCCTTCAAGCTCTACGATACTTATGGCTTCCCGCTCGACCTGACCGAGGACGCGCTGCGCCGCGAGGGCCGCGGCGTCGACCGCGACGGCTTCGATGCGGCGATGGCGCGCCAGCGCGCCCAGGCGCGCGCAAGCTGGTCGGGCTCGGGCGAGGCGGCGACGGAGAAGCTCTGGTTCGATTTGCGCGAGCGGGTCGGCGCCACCGAGTTCCTCGGCTACACGGCGACCCGGGCCCAGGGCCGCATTGTCGCCCTGGTGAAGGACGGCGCGGAGGTCAAGAGCGCCGCCGAGGGCGAGGAGGTCATGCTCATCGCCAACCAGACGCCGTTCTACGGCGAGTCCGGCGGCCAGATGGGCGATACCGGCACGATCGCCGGCGATCACGGCACGATGGCGGTGCGCGACACGGCAAAGAAGCTCGGCGCGCTGCATGTCCATGTCGGCAAGGTCGCAAGCGGCAAGCTGCAGGTCGGCGACGAGATCGCCATGACGGTCGATGCCGACCGGCGCGACCGCCTGCGCGCCAACCATTCGGCGACCCATCTGCTGCACGAGGCGCTGCGCCGCGCGCTGGGCGAGCATGTCACCCAGAAGGGTTCGCTGGTCGCGGCCGAGCGGCTGCGCTTCGACATCAGCCACAACAAGCCGCTCTCCGAGGAGGAGATCGCGGCGGTCGAGACCGAGGTCAACCGCGCCATCGCCAGGAACGCCGAGGTCAGGACGCGCCTGATGACGCCCGACGAGGCGATCGAGGAGGGCGCGCTGGCGCTCTTCGGCGAGAAGTACGGCGAGGAGGTGCGCGTCGTCTCCATGGGCCTGCCCACCGGCGGCAAGGAAGGCGAGAAGGATTACTTCTCCACCGAGCTGTGCGGCGGCACCCATGTCGGGCGCACCGGCGACATCGGCGCCTTCAAGATCGTCGGCGAGGGCGCGGTGGCGTCCGGCGTGCGCCGTATCGAGGCGCTGACGGGGCCGGATGCGCTTGCCTATCTCGACGAGCAGGACCGCCGCGTGCGCCATCTCGCCGGCCGCCTGAAGACGACGCCGGCCGACCTGGAGGCGCGCATCGACGCGCTCGTCGAGGAGCGCCGCCGCCTGGAACGCGAGGTCGCCGACCTGAAGAAGAAGGTGGCGACGGGCGGTGGCGGCGAGGCCGTGGAGACGCGCGAGATCGGCGGCGTGAAGGCCATCGTCAAGACCATCGAGGGTGTGCCCGGCAAGGACCTGCGCGGCATGGCCGACGCCATGCGCCAGCAGCTGGGCTCCGGCGTCGTGGCGCTGGTCGCGCTGGACGAGGGCAAGGCGGCGGTGGTCGTGGCAGTGAGCGACGACCTGACCGGGCGCATCAACGCGGTCGATCTGGTCAAGGCCGGTGTCGCGGAACTGGGCGGCAAGGGCGGCGGCGGCCGTCCCGACATGGCCCAGGGCGGCGGCCCCGACGCCCACCGCGCCGACGCGGCGCTGGCAGCCATCGAGCACGGTCTGAGCAAGGCCGGCTGAACCAGTGGCGCACAGGCCGTACCGGCGCTAGCCTCGCCTTCTACCTGGGGGAGCGGGGCAGGAAATGGAACGGGACAAGGCGCAGGCGCTGCTCACACGGCTGATCGACCATTTCTGGAACCGGCAGGCCATTGCCGATATCGGGGCGGTGTTTGCCGCCGATGCCGTGCTGCACTCCGGCCCCAACGACTATGCGGGGCACGCCGGCATCCGCAGCTATGCCGAGCCCTTCATGGCGGCCTTCCCCGATCTCAAGCACGAGATTGTCCACCTGCTGATCGACGGCGATATGGCGGCGATGCGTTATCGCGGCAGCGGTCATCTGGCGCATGACTACGACGGCATGATGGGGCAGGGGCAGGCCATGGAATACCACGGCAATGCGATCTTCCGCCTGAAGGACGGCCTGATCGCCGAGGTCTGGTCGAACTCCGACCTCAGCCTGTGGTGCGCCAGGCAGCCGCGGGCCTGAGGTCACGCGCCACCGTCATCCCGGACAAGCGGCAAAGCCGCTACGATCCGGGGTGACGAATGGGAAGAGTTCCTTGCCTCAGGCCAGCTTCTTCTGCAGGCCTTCGTCCAGCGCGGCGAGGAAGTCCTGGGTGGTGAGGTAGGGCTGGTCCTTGTCGATCAGGATGGCCAGATCCTTGGTCATCTTGCCGGCCTCGACGGTCTCGACGCAGACCTCCTCCAGCGCCTGGCCGAAGGCGGTGACGTCGGGCGTGCCGTCGAACTCGCCGCGGTACTTCAGGCCCTGGGTCCAGGCGTAGATCGAGGCGATCGGGTTGGTCGAGGTCTCCTTGCCGGCCTGGTGCTGGCGGTAGTGGCGCGTGACGGTGCCGTGGGCGGCCTCGGCCTCCACGGTGTGGCCGTCCGGCGTCATCAGCACGGAGGTCATCAGGCCCAGCGAGCCGAAGCCCTGGGCCACCGTGTCGGACTGCACGTCGCCGTCGTAGTTCTTGCAGGCCCAGACGAAGCCGCCCTCCCACTTCAGCGCGGAGGCGACCATGTCGTCGATCAGGCGGTGTTCGTATTCGATGCCGGCGGCCTTGAAGCGGTCGGCGAACTCGGCATCGAAGACCTCCTGGAAGAGGTCCTTGAAGCGGCCGTCATAGGCCTTGAGGATCGTGTTCTTGGTCGAGAGGTAGACCGGC
>CALLQH010000311.1 GCA_938014945.1 uncultured bacterium
CTGGAATCCTCGCCCGTGCAGCTTGCCGCGGCGACCAACGTCCGCGACATCATCTCCAGCCTGTCGGCCGAACGGGCCGACCTGGTGGTGATCGATTCGATCCAGACCATGTACCTCGACACCCTGGATTCCGCGCCGGGCACCGTGGGCCAGGTGCGCGGCTCGGCCCAGGAGCTGATCCGCCACGCCAAGGAGACCGGCGCCGTGCTGATGCTGGTCGGGCACGTCACCAAGGACGGCCAGATCGCGGGCCCGCGCGTGCTGGAGCACATGGTCGACGCAGTTCTCTACTTCGAGGGCGAACGCGGCCACCAGTTCCGCATCCTGCGCGCGGTCAAGAACCGCTACGGCGCAACCGACGAGATCGGCGTCTTCGAGATGACCGACCATGGCCTGGACGAGGTCGCCAACCCTTCGGCCCTGTTTCTCGACCGGCGCGATCAGGATGTCGCAGGCACCGTGGTCTTTGCCGGCATCGAGGGCAGCCGGCCGATGCTGATGGAAATCCAGGCGCTGGTCGCGCCCTCCGCACTCGGCACGCCACGCCGCGCCGTGGTCGGCTGGGACAGCGGGCGCCTTGCCATGGTGCTGGCGGTGCTCGACACCCGCTGCGGCCTGGCGCTGTCGGGCCATGATGTCTATCTCAACGTCGCCGGCGGCTTCAGCGTGCGCGAGCCGGCGGCCGACCTTGCCGTGGCGGCGGCGCTGATCTCCTCCATCGCCGCACGCCCGCTGCCCAAGGACGGCATCTATTTCGGCGAGATCGGCCTTGCCGGCGAGGTCCGCCCGGTGAGCCAGGCCGACGCGCGCCTCAGCGAAGCCGCCAAGCTGGGCTTCCGCCAGGCGGTGATCCCCGAGCGCAAGGGGCGCAAGGGCAGCGTGGAGGGCATGTCGGTGATGACCGTCAACCAGCTCGGCAACCTGGTCGACCTGATCTATGGAGACGACGGACGGCCATGAACGACCTGCCGCTGACCATCGCCGACTTTGCCGCGCTTGGAATCATCTTCCTTTCCGGGTTCCTGGCCTATTTCCGCGGCGCGGTGCGGGAGTTCTTCTTCCTGGCGACCTGGGGCGGCGCCGTGGCCGCCGCGGTCTATCTCTACAAGCCCGTACTGCCCCATGTGACCGAATGGATCGGCGACCCCCTGATCTCGGCCCTGGCAACCGGCACGGGCATCTTCGTGGTGGCGCTCACCCTGCTGACGCTGATCAGCATGGTCGCGGTCAAGCGTGCCGAGGAATCGCACCTTTCCGTGCTCGACCGCTCCCTGGGCTTCGTCTTCGGCCTGGTGCGCGGCGTGCTGGTGGTCTGCCTGATCTATCTGGTCTACACGCTGATGGCCCCGGTCGAAGAGCATCCCGAGTGGCTGCGCGAGGCCAAACTGACGCCTCTGGTCGCCGAAGGGGCCGAGATCATGCTGGAACTGGCACCCGAGGAATGGGGCATGCAGGGCGACCGCGTGGCCGAGCAGCTCAAGGCCACGTCATCGGGCATGGAAACCATCATCGACTATAACAATATGATCGATCCCCAGCCCGGAACGGGTGCCGGCGACGGAAATGCCGATTCAGGCGGTTCCGGTGCTGGTAATTCGGGCGAAGCCGGGTATAACGACGCCGACCGCGAGGCCCTCGACCAGATGATCGACGCCGACCAATGAGGCAGGACTCTCACGCGTGACACGCTTCCTGACGAAGCATCCCTTCGACGACGACCGCCTTCACGAGGAATGCGGCGTCTTCGGCATCTATGGCAGCGACGATGCCGCTGCCCATGCGGCGCTTGGCCTGCATGCCCTGCAGCACCGCGGCCAGGAATCGGCCGGCATCGTCACCTATGACGGCAGCCAGTTCCATGTGCACCGGAGCCTGGGCCTTGTCGGCGAGGTCTTTGCCGACCAGGCCGTGATGGCCCGCATGCAGGGCGACAGCGCCATCGGCCACAACCGCTACGCCACCACCGGCGAGACGACGCTGCGCAACGTGCAGCCGATCTTCGTGGAAACCGCCATGGGCGGGCTTTCCATCGCCCACAACGGAAACCTGACCAACGCCCACCACCTGCGTGAGCAGTTGGTGAAGAAGGGCGCCATCTTCCAGTCGACCACCGACACCGAGGTGATCGTCCACCTGGTCGCCCAGAGCACCCAACCGGACCTGCCGAGTCGCCTGGTCGATGCGCTCAAGCACGTCGTGGGCGCCTATTCCCTGCTGGCGCTGACAGAGGACGTGCTGATCGGCGTGCGCGACCCGCTGGGCGTGCGCCCGCTGGTGCTGGGCGAGGTCCACGGCGCGCCGGTGATGGCCTCCGAAACCTGCGCGCTCGACATCATGGGTGCGAAGTTCGTGCGCGATGTCGAACCCGGCGAGATGATCATCGTCAGCCGCCAGGGCATGACGTCGCTGCGGCCGTTTGCGCCGGAGCGCAAGCGCTTCTGCGTCTTCGAATACATCTACTTCGCCCGGCCCGACAGCCAGGTCGAGGGGCGCAACGCCTACAACGTGAGGAAGCGCCTGGGCGCCGAACTGGCGATCGAAAGCGGCGTGCCCGCCGATGTCGTCGTGCCGGTGCCCGATTCGGGCGTGCCTGCGGCGCTTGGTTACGCCGAGGAGGCGGGTCTGCCTTTCGCGCTGGGCATCATCCGCAACCACTATGTCGGGCGCACCTTCATCCAGCCGACCCAGCACGTGCGCCACCTGGGCGTGAAGCTGAAGCACAACGCCAACCGCGGCGAGGTGGCGGGCAAGCGGGTGGTGCTGATCGACGACTCCATCGTGCGCGGCACGACCTCGACCAAGATTGTGGCCATGGTGCGCGAGGCAGGCGCCACCGAGGTCCACATGCGCATCGCCAGCCCGCCCACGACCCATTCCTGTTTCTATGGCGTCGACACGCCCTCGCGCGAGGAGTTGCTCGCCGCGCGCATGAACCTGGAAGAGATGGCGGAGCTGATCGGCGTCGATTCGCTGGCCTTCCTCAGCGTCGACGGCCTCTACCGCGCCGCCGGACAGGCCGAGGGCCGGGATCCCGAAACGCCGCATTACTGCGATGCCTGCCTGACGGGCGAGTATCCCATCCCCCTGCTCGACCGTGACGGTGGCCGGGGCGCGCGCCAGCTTTCCCTGCTCGACGACCCCGTCTGAGGTTGCCATGAACGAAACTGCCCCGCAGCGCCGCCTGGAAGGCCGCATCGCGCTGGTCACCGGCGCTTCGCGCGGTGTCGGCGCGGCCATCGCCAAGGCTTATGCCGCCGAGGGCGCCCAGCTCATCCTGGTCGCGCGCACGGTCGGCGGCCTGGAGGAGGTCGACGATGCGGTGCGCGCCGCCGGTGCCCCGCCCGCGACCCTGGTGCCGCTGGACATCACCGACGGTCCCGGCATCGACCGCCTGGGCGGCGCCATCTACGAACGCCACGGAAAACTCGACGTGCTGGTCGGCAATGCCGCTTCGCTCGGCACCCTGACGCCCGCGAGCCACCTGAAGCCGGAGACCTGGGACCAGACGCTGGCCATCAACCTGACGGCCAACTGGCGCCTGATCCGCAGCATGGATCCCCTGCTGCGCCAGTCCGATGCCGGGCGCGCCCTGTTCCTCACATCGCGCGCCTCGGTTTCGGCGCGACCCTACTGGGCGGCCTATGCCGCGAGCAAGGCGGGGCTCGACGCCCTGGTGATGAGCTGGGCGGGCGAGCTCAACAAGACCAACGTCAAGGCGAACCTGATCGATCCCGGCCGCCTGCGCACCGCCATGCGGGCCCGCGCCTTCCCCGGCGAGGACCCCGAAACGCTCGACAAGCCCGAGGCGATCGTCGAGGCCTTCGTGCGTATGGCCCTGCCCTCCTGGGAGCAGAACGGCGCACGGCTGGTCGCCCGCGAGCTGCTTGCCGGGTCCTGCTGACGGCGCTTGCCCGCCAAGGCTTCCTGGCCTCCAATGCGGCGGACCGGGAGCCCGCCGATGACAACCACCCTCTATCCACTGACGCCTGAGCAGATTGCCGCCTATCACCGCGACGGCTTCGTCGTGGTTCCGGGCCTGTTTGCCCCCGACGAGATTGCGCCCGTGCAGGAGGCATGCCTGATCGACCCGAACCTCGGCGGCCGGGTGGTGCATGTCACTGACAGCGACGGCGGCCAGCAGGACCTTGCCGGCTGGTCGGGCGACGACGGCGACGACCTGCTGGGCCTGATGACCCGGATCGCCCGCATCGTCGACGGCGCGCAGGCCGTGATCGGCGAGCCGATCTACCACTGGCATTCCAAGTTCTCGATGAAGAAGCCGGGCAGCGGCGGGCGCTGGGACTGGCACCAGGATTTCGGCAGCTGGTATGTCGAGGGCTGCCTGCGCCCGGCCATGACCACCTGCACCGTGGCGGTCGATCCTTGCGACGAGGAGAACGGCTGCATGCAGCTGGTGAAGGGCTCGCACCTCTTCGGCCGGCTCGATCATGTCGCCGTGGGCGCGTCGCGCGGTGCCGACCCGAAGCGGGTGGCGCTGGCGCGCGAGCAGTTCGAGACCGTCTCCTGCGTCATGGCGCCGGGCGATGCCCTGTTCTTCCACGCCAACACGCTGCATGCCTCCGGCCCCAACCACTCGGACCGGCCGCGCAGCCTGCTGCACTTCTCCTACAACGCCATCGCCAACGATCCCGTGGAGACGACCATCCCCGGCCACCGCTACACGCCTCTGGTCAAGGCGCCCGATACGGCGATCCGAGACGGCGCCTGGAGCGGCGTCATCGCCACGACGGAGTTCTTCGCGCCGCGCGAGGACAACCCCTACGGCTACACCATCCGCCGCGCGAGTTGAGGGTCCGGGCGCTCCTGCGCTCTTCGTTTCCGCTCCTCATGCCCGGCTGCGCGGGCATGAGGAGAAATGAGAGAGGTCGTGGGCGTCCGCGGGAGCGCCCCCTGCCCTACTTGTCGGCGTAGGGGTTCTTCGGGGACTTGAAGCGCAGGCGGATGGGGACGCCGGGCAGGTCGAAGTCGCCGCGCATGCGGTTGACCAGATAGCGCTTGTAGGATTCCGGCAGGTCGTCGACGCGGGTGCCGTGCAGCGTGAACGTCGGCGGCCGGGTCTTGGCCTGGGAGACGTAACGCAGCTTGATGCGGCCGCCGCCCGAGACCGGAGGCGGATGGGTCGCCAGAACATCCTCCAGCCAGCGGTTGAGCAGGGAGGTCGGGATCCGGGCGTTCCAGCGTTCGTAGGCGCCGACCACGGCGGGCATCAGCCGCTCCACGCCGCGGCCCGACAGGGCCGAAAGCGTCACCAGCGGCGCGCCCTTGACCTGGGGCAGCAGCTCGTAGAGCAGGTCCTCGAACTTCGCGCGCACGCCCTTCTGATCCTTGACCAGGTCCCACTTGTTGACGACGACCAGCGGCGAGCGGCCCTCGCGCTCGATCAGGTCGACGATGGTGAGGTCCTGCTTGTCATAGGCTTCTGTGGCATCGACCACCACGGCGACGACATGGGCATAACGGATGGTGAGCAGCGTATCGGAGACCGACATGCGCTCGACGCCTTCGGCGACGCGGGACTTGCGGCGCATGCCTGCGGTATCGACCAGCTCGATGTCGCGTCCCTCGTAGGAATAGGCCGCGGCGATGGAATCGCGCGTGAGGCCCGCTTCCGGGCCGGTGATCATCCGTTCGCTGCCGAGCAGGCGGTTGACCAGGGTCGACTTGCCGACGTTGGGGCGCCCGACAATGGCAAGCTTCAGCGGACCCTCGCCGGAGAGCTCTGTCTCGTCCTCCTCGGGCGCGTAGACCGCAAGCGCATTGTAAAGCTCGCCCAGGCCCTCGCCGTGTTCGGCAGAGATCGGCACGGGATCGCCCAGACCCAGGCTGTAGGCATCGAAGAAACCGCCCTCGCCCGCACGCCCTTCGGCCTTGTTGGCGACCAGGATCACGGGCAGGCCGCTGCGGCGCAGTTCGCGGGCGAAATGGGTGTCCTCGGGCGTCAGGCCGGTGCGGGCGTCGACGACGAACATCATGACGTCGGCCTGGGCCAGCGCCTGGTTGGTCTGCTCGCGCATACGCGCGCCCAGGGTGCCGGGATCGGCCTCCTCCAGGCCCGCGGTGTCGATGACACGGAAGGTCAGCGGCCCGATGCTGCCCATGCCGTCGCGCCAGTCGCGGGTGACGCCGGGCGTGGGATCGACGATGGCAATCCGGCGGCCGACCAGCCTGTTGAACAGGGTCGATTTGCCGACATTGGGGCGGCCGACGATGACGACGGTGAAGCTCACGGAACGCTGTCCTATCGCCGGCGCGCGGGCCGGCACAAAATGCGCGCGCCACGCGGCGGGGCCACGGACGCCATCAAGGCCGCTCTATAGCAAAGACGGGCTCTGCCTGCACCGGTTCAGCCGATGCCGGAATCTCGGCGGACTCAGCGCAGCGCGATGAGGTCGCCGGAGCCGTCGAGCAGGTAGACGATTTCTCCCGCGGCGATCGGCGCGACAGGCAGGCTGGTGCCCATGTCGACCATGCCGAGGATCTCCCCGGTGTAGGGCGAGACGGAAGCCGCATTGCCGTCCGTGCCGACCACGATCAGGCGGTCGCCGGCCAGCAGCGGGCCGCTCCAGAGGATCGGATCATCATGATCCTCGGGATCCTCGAAGTTCGGCAGGGCCGTGACCCAGCGGATGCGACCGTCCTCGCGCTCCAGGCAGACCACCTTGCCGTCGAGCGTGACGACATAGAGGAATTCGCCGGCGATCCAGGGCGTCTGCACACCTGTGATCTCGCGCTCCCACAGACGCGCGCCGGTCGCAAGGTCGATGGCGACGAGGCGACCGCCGTGGCTGATGGCAAAGACACGGCCGCGGTCGATCACCGGGCTGCCGTTGATGTCGTTGAGCGCGGCCAGCGTGCCGATGCGCGAGGCATAAGCGAGCGAATCCGACCACACCACGCGGCCGTTCTCGACGCGCAGGGCATAGATCTCGCCCGAGGAGAAGGTGGCGATGACAATGGAGCCCGACACCGCCGGACCGCCGCCACCAAGCAGGCTGGCGATCTCCTCGATGCCGCGATGGCCCCACAGCAGCTCGCCCGTATCGGCGTCGATCACCTGCAGTTCGTTGTCAGGCGTGACGACAAAGACGCGGCCCTGGCTGACCGTCGGCGGCGTGCGCAGCGGCGGGCCGATACGCACGCGCCAGTATTCGTCACCCGTCTCGCCATCCAGGGCGATCAGTTCGCCGTAACCCGTCGTGACATAGAGGCGGCCGCGGTAGAAGGCGAGGCCCCCGCCCCAGCCGCCGGAGCTTTCCTCGTCGGGCGTCACATCGAACGTCCACAGGCGTTTGCCGGTCTCGGCGTCAAGCGCGGTGACCTGGGTGTCGGCATCGAAGGCATAGGCCTTGCCGAGCGCCACCACCGGCGTTGCAATGATCTTGCGGTAACGCCCCTCGCCCTCGCCGATGGAGCTCTTCCAGATCTCGTCCAGCGGCCCGGGGGCTGCAATGTGATACATCGCCTTGTCGACCAGGCCGCCCGACTGGGGCCAGTTCGGCGTCGCCAGCGGCGCAGGCAGGATGATGGGATCCTCCGCCGTGCCCGGATCGGCCACCAGTTCGGCATCAAGCTGCAGGATGGCAATACGCTCGCCCGGCAGGGGCGGCGGCGGCGGCGTGCCGAGCCAGTCGAAGGAATCGGACTCGCAGCCGGCCAGAAGCACCGCGGCAAGGAACACCGGAACCAGATGACGCACGGTCAGGAATCTCCCTGCGCCAGGGCGGCAAGCTCTGCGGCGCGGGCCTTCAGCGTGGTGGGGGTCGCCGGATCGGCCGCCAGTTCCTCGAAGATCGCGACGGCGCCTGCGGCATCGCCGGTCTTGAGCGCCAGCAGGCCCTTGATCTCCATCGCCGAGGCGCGCCAGGGCGAGCCGGCGCGCAGCACAGGCTCCAGACGGCTGGAAACGGCAGCGGGGTCGTCGCCATCGAGCAGAACCGCGGCGGCATAGAGATTGCCCAGAAGGCGGTAGTCGGCATCGAAGGAGTCATCGGCGGCAACGGCATCGTAGGCGGCCACCGCGCCGGCCGCATCGCCGGTAGCGGCCAGGGCCTGACCTTCGCGCAGGCGGGCAAGCAGGACATAGCCCGCATGGCCCTCGTCAGCCAGCTCGCCGAAGGCGGCGGCGGCACCCTTGCGGTCGCCCAGGACATCCAGCCGATCGGCCAGCCAATAGGCATGGCCGTCGCCGCCAAGCTGGCTCTGGCGGTATTCGCGCCAGCCCACGAAGGCCAGGACGATGATGACAAGCAGAACGCCTACGGCCGCGACATAACGCCCATAGGCGCGCCACAGCTTCAGCCATTGTTCGCGCCGGAGATCCTCGTCGATCTCGCGCAGCAACTGGTCGCCGGTGTCGGCCACGATCGGATATCCTCCGGTCTCGATTGGGGGCGCAACATAGCCCCCGAGCCAGCCGGCGGCAACGGACGACCGTTGCGCCCCGGCTTTTGCGAAACCTCGGAAACGATTATGTTTTCTCCATGGCAAGACCGCAGAGCTACCGCGAATTCTGGCCCTACTACGTGCGCGAGCACGCCAGGGCCCGCACACGCGCCCTGCATTTCGCAGGAACGGCCGGGGTCCTGGCCCTGATGGCGGCGGCCGCGATCCTTGCCAACGGCTGGCTCCTGCTCGCCCTGCCGGTGGTGGGTTACGGCTTTGCCTGGGCCGCCCATGCCTTTGTCGAGCGCAACAAACCGGCGACCTTCACGCATCCGTTGTGGAGCCTGATCGGAGATTTCCATATGTTTGCGCTGATGCTGGCCGGCCGCATGGAGCGCGAGGTCGAGCGCCACCGCGCGGGACCGCGGCTGGCGGACGTGCAGAAGCGATAGAACAGGAAGCGGCGGACCGCCGCCAATCGAACAAGAATGAAGCGGCCGGGTGCCGCGACCACGGGAGGGGAATCCCCATGCTGACGGTTGCCGAGGAAATGCTGCTGCTGGTGCTGGACGACAAGAGCGGCACCTTCATCACTGAGCCCGATATCAACATCAACTATGCCCTGGCCGGCGCCGTGCTCGCCGACCTGGCGCTCAAGGGCCGTATCGAGGCCGATCCCGACAAGCTGTTCGTGCTGGACGCCAAGCCCACGGGCGATGCCGTGCAGGATGCGGTGCTGGAGCGCATCAGCGAGGCCGACGAGGTACAGGACACCGCCTACTGGGTGGCCGAGATCGGCCAGCGCGGCGAGGAGGTGCGCGAGCATCTGCTGTCCCGCCTGGTCGACCGCGGCATCCTCAAGCGGGTCGACGAGAAGGTCCTGTGGGTCTTCGAGACACGCCGCTATCCCACGATCGACGGCCGCGAGGAGCGCGAGGTGAAGAAGCGCATCCTCGACACCCTGCTCAGCGAGGGCACGCCCGGCCCTGAAGACGCGGTGATCATCAGCCTGGCCGATTCCTGCAACCTGTTCCGTCAGATCCTGGGCGACCGGGAACTGGAGAACCTGCGCGGCCGGATCGAGGCGATCGCCGATTCCGATGCGATCGGCCTGGCCGTGGGCGAGACCATCCGCCAGGTGCGCGCCTCCGTCGCGCCGATGATCATGATGTGAGGCAACGCCGGCAGGATCTGTCGTGGGCGAGGTAACCCCGGCGCGCACCGCCCGCGGCATCCTGCTGATGATGCTCGCCATGGGCCTGATGGCGAGCATGGACGCCAGCGCCAAGCTGCTGGTGGAACACTATCCGATCCCCCAGATCCTGCTGGTACGCTTCCTGGTCTTCCTGGTCTTTGCCCTGGCGCTGGCGCGCCGGCGCGGCTTCCGCATCACCCTGCGCTCGCAGAAGCCGGGGCTGCAGGTGGTGCGCACCCTGGTCATGCTTGCCGAGATCTACGTCTTCGTCTGG
>CALLQH010000312.1 GCA_938014945.1 uncultured bacterium
AACGTAGGCAGACCCCTACCACCACTTCACACGCGCATCGGTCAGCTTCTCGTAGCCCGTCTCGGTGACGACGATGGTCTCCTCGAAGTCGCCGACGTAGCCCATGTGGCGCACGCTGCGTTCGACGCAGAGGACCATGTCCTTTTCCAGCACGGTGTGGTCGCTTTCGATCAGCCAGGGGGAGTCCCAGCCCAGGCCGACGCCGTGGCCGAAGCCCTTGAAGGCGCCCTCGAACTCGAAGCCCAGTTCCTCCAGTTTCTCGCGCCCGGCACGCGCCACCTCGGACGCCGTCACACCCGGCTTCACCTTGGCCATGGCCGCCTGCACGGCCAGCATCGGCGCCTCGAAGACGCGAATCTGCTCGGCGGTGGGATTGCCGATGGGCTTGGAGCGGGCGTGGTCGAAGTAATAGCCGTCGACCGCGCCGGAAATGCCGCAGTGGAACCAGTCGCCGTCCTCCAGCACCTCCGGGCTGCCCCAGGTGGGGAAGCTGGTGGCGACCGAGGTGGGGTTGTTGCCGCCCCGGCCCGAGGACATGAAGTTGTTGTACAGAATGCCGCCGTGTTTCGCGAGCACCTCCATGCCGGCGGCCACGACCTCGCCATGGGTCTTGCCCGCAACGGCCGTCTCCAGCATCGCCTCGGTGGCGCGGCAGCCGACCCAGGAGGCGTAACGCAGCTTCTCGATCTCGGCCTTCGACTTCACCTTGCGGATTTCCTTGGCGATCTCGTCGGCGGGCACCCAGACGACATCGGGGAAGGCCGAGGCGAGCTGGCTGTGGACGCTCCAGGACAGGGTATCGGCGCCGACGATGCCGATGCGGCCCTCGGTGAGCCCGGCCTTCTTCAGGCTGTCGAGAACCGAGGCGATGACGTCGCCGGTGACGATGCGCTCGTCGATCGCCATTTCCTCGTCGCGCTTGGGCTTGTCGTCGGCGACGAGGATCTCCTCGCCGTCCACGGGCAGGATCAGGAAGGCATGGGCGCGCGCCGTCCACTCGCCCGGCACGTCCGGAATGTAGGGAAAGCGGGTGTAGAAGTTGGTGAAGTACTTGATGTCGCCGTAACGGTCCGTGGTGCCGCCGCCGCGCGAGCAGACCAGAAGGCCGGCAAGACCCGCGGCACGGGCCGCCTTGCGGGCGCGTTCCCGGCGCTCCGGAAACTCGTTGGCGGGGACGGCTGCGGGTTTCTTCATGGCTGCTTCCTTTCACGGGCGTCGCGGATCGCGCGCCATATCTTCATCGGTGTGGCCGGCATGTCGAGATGTTCGATGCCCAGCGGCGAGAGGGCATCGAGGATGGCGTCCATCAGCACCGGCGGGGCGGCAATGGCGCCGCACTCGCCGTTGCCCTTCACGCCCAGGGGATTGCGCGCCGTGGGGACCGTGATGCGGTGGGTCTCGATCATCGGCAGGTCGCTGGCGCGCGGCAGGCGGTAGTCCATGAACGAACCCGACAGGAGCTGGCCGCTTTCGGGGTCATAGACCGTCTCCTCGGCGATCGCCTGGCCCAGGCCCTGGCCGATGCCGCCGTGGACCTGGCCGTCGACCAGCAGAGGATTGAGGACGTTGCCGAAGTCGTCGACCGTGACATAGCGCAGCACATCGAGCACGCCGGTCTCGGGATCGATCTCGACCTCGCAGACATGGCTGCCGTTGGGGAACCCCGGCGCATCGGGCTTGAAGGTGCCGATCACCTGGAAACCCGGGTCCTCGCCCTTTGGCAGCTTGGCGGGATCGTAGGCGGCGCGCGCGACGTCGGCCAGACTCACCCACCGGTCGGTGCCGGCGATCTCGAAGCGGCCTTCCTCGAAGACGATGTCGATCTCGGGCGCTTCCAGCATGTGGGCGGCGATGCGTTTGCCCTTTTCGATGGCGCGGTCGACCGCGACGTTGCCGGCGCTCGCCCCGACCGCGGCGAAGTTCGAGCCGCCGTTGCCCGAGCCGAAGGCAATGACCGAGGTGTCGCCCTGCACGACCCGCACCTTCGCCGGATCGATGCCCAGGCGCGCCGAGACGAGCTGGACATAGGTCGTCTCGTGCCCCTGGCCGTTGGTCTGGGTGCCGACGAACAGGGTGACGTTGCCCATGGCGTCGAGCCGCAGGTCGGCCATGTCCGGCCCGCCGCCGCCGCAGCGGTCGACGTAACAGGTGAAGCCCTGGCCGCGCAGACGCCCGCGTGCCGCGGCCTCCGCGCGGCGGCTCTCGAAGCCGTCGATGTCGGCGATCTCGCGCGCCATGGCGATGTGGCGGGCGAATTCGCCGCAGTCGTAAACGAAGCCAACCTGGGTCTGGTAGGGGAACCGATCGGGCGCGATGGCGTTGCGCCGGCGCAGCTCGTCGGGCTCCAGGCCGAAGCTGCGCGCCGCCTTTGCCATCAGCCGCTCGACGACATAGTTCGATTCCGGCCGTCCCGCGCCGCGGTAGGCGTCGGTGGGCACCGTGTTGGTATAGACCGGGCGGATGTGGGCGAAGATCTGCGGGATGTCGTAGACCACCGACAGCACGCCGGTGGAGGCCGAGGTCGGAACGAAGGGCGCGAACTGTGAGAGATAGGCGCCGATGTTGGCGGTGACGTCGACCTTGAGGCCCAGGATGCGGCGCTCGGCATCGAAGGCCATGGCGGCCTTCGTCACATGGTCGCGCCCCTGGGTATCGGAGACGAAGGCCTCGCTGCGGTCGCCGGTCCATTTCACCGGGCGGCCGAGCTGCCGGGCGGCAAAGAGCACCAGCACGTATTCGTGGAACAGGAAGTTCTTCATGCCGAAGGCGCCGCCGACATCGCCGGTGACGACGCGCAGATCGCCGTGGGGCACCTTCAGGACGAACTCGGCGAGCGGCTTCTGCATCTTGTGCGCGCCCTGGGAGCAGGCGTGCAGGGTGTAGCGGCCATCGAGCCCGTCCCACACGCCGAGCGCCGCACGCGGCTCCATGGGCGCGACGACGATACGGTTGTTGATAAGTTCGATCTCCACCACCGCATCGGCCTTCTCGAAGGCCGCCGCCGTGCCCGCCTCGTCGCCGATCGACCAGTCGAGCGCCACATTGCCCCGCGCTTCCGGCCAGAGCTGCACGGCCTGGGGATCGCGGGCGCGGGCGGTTTCGACCACGGCCTCCAGCGGATCGTAGTCGACGACGATCAGTTCAGCCGCATCGCGCGCAGCCATGTGGCTTTGTGCGACGATGAACGCGACCGGCTCGCCGACGTGGCGCACCCGGCCGCGGGCGAGCACCGGGCGGGGAGGAGCAAAGAGGTCGCTGCCGTCGCGGTTCTTCGGGCGCACCAGCACCGGCAGGTCGCCGATGCCTGCGGCGTCGAGATCGACAATCGTATAGACCGCGACAACACCCGGCGCCTGACGCGCCTCCTTGGCGTCGATGCCGGTGACATCGGCATGGGCGTAGGGCGAACGCAGGACATGGCCGTAAAGCTGGCCGGGCAGCGCGATGTCGTCGGTGAAACGCCCGCGTCCGGTGACCAGACGCGGGTCCTCGGTGCGCGGCATCGGCTGGCCGATGGCGAATTGCATGACCTCTCCTGTGGCTGGTCGCCGCGATGCTAGAGGAGGCGCGGCCGGGCGCGCAATGCCGCTTGCCAACTTCCGTGACAATTGCCCCGGGCCGCCGCACTCTTCGCGCCGTTTGCACCGGGGATAACACCATGTCGCGCACCACCATGATGACCGGCTTTCCGCCGCCGCCCGAAGGGCAGGTGACGCTGCAGAACTGGCGCACGCCGCCCTACAACGTCTGGGGCTTCCACAACGTGCGCCGCCTGCTGCCGACCGGACCGATCCCGCGCGGCACCGGCCCGGTGTGGCATCTGGAGCGCGATAGCCAGGATCTCGGCCGCCTCGCCTTCGACGACGCCGGGCGCAGCGTCACGGTCGCGCAGATGCTGGAGGAGACCCACAGCGACGGCTTCTGCGTGCTCCATCGCGGCCGCATCGTCTTCGAACACTATGCCAACGGGCTTCAGGCCGACGGCCATCACATCTGGATGTCGGTCACCAAGTCCTTCGTCGCCCTGCTGGTCGGCATCCTGCACGGGCGCGGCGTGCTCGACGCCGAGGGCCCCATCGCCGACATCCTGCCCGAGGTGAAGGGCACCGCCTGGGAGAAGGCGACGGTACGGCACATCCTGGACATGAACGTCGATATCGGCTTCACCGAGGACTACGCCGACAAGGCCGGGGATTTTGCGCGCTACGCCGCGTGCCTGGATGCCGTGACGGCCCTGCGCATGGGCGTGGAGCCGGGCCTGTGGCCCTATCTGCTGACGCTGCGGGGCGGCGGACGCCATGGTGAGGCCTTCCACTACGTCTCGCCCAACATCGACCTGCTGGGCTGGCTGCTCGAGCGCGCCACCGGTACCGATCTCGCCAGCCTCATCGCGCGCGAGATCTGGTCGAAGCTGGGCGCGGAGGCCGACGCCTTCATCACGCTTGATCCGCTGGGCGCGCCGCGTGCCACCGGCGGCCTCAACACCACCCTGCGCGACATGGCCCGCGTCGGCCAGATGGTGCTCGACCAGGGCAATGCCGACGGCCGCTCCATCGTGCCCGGCCCGTGGCTCGACGACATCCTCGCCGCCCCGGCGGGCGCCGCATGGCGGGCGGGCGAATGGGGCGACTATCCTCCGTTCACCAACTACCGCAGCCTCTGGTACGAGATCGACGGCGGCAAGGCATGGACCGGTGCGGGCATTCACGGCCAGCACCTCTACATTGAACACGGCGCGCAGGTGGTGATCGCCAAGTTCTCCAGCCAGCCGACCGCCGCCTCGCGCCCCATGGACGACACCGCCTTCCGCGGCTACCGCGCAATCTGCGAGGCGCTTTCGGGAGACTAGATCGCCGCCGCGATCGCCTTGCCGAGGTCGATGGTGCTCGCCTTGCCGCCCATGTCGGGGGTCATGGCGGCGGGCTGCTTCAGGGTGTCCTCGATGGCGGTCATGATGAGGGCGGCGGCCTCCGGGTGGCCGAGATGTTCCAGCATCATCGCGCCCGACCAGATCTGGCCGATGGGATTGGCGATGCCCTGACCCGCGATGTCGGGGGCACTGCCGTGCACCGGCTCGAACATGCTGGGGTGCTTGCCCTCGGGATTGATGTTGGCGCTGGGCGCGATGCCGATGGTGCCGGCAACGGCGGGGCCGAGATCGGAGAGAATGTCGCCGAAGAGGTTGGAGCCCACGACCACGTCGAACCAGTCGGGGTGGCGTACGAAATGCGCGGTGAGAATGTCGATGTGATACTTGTCGACCTTCACATCGGCATATTCCTTTCCGATCTCGACCACGCGCTCGTCCCAGAACGGCATGGTGTGGAAGATGCCGTTCGACTTCGTGGCGCTGGTGAGATGCTTCTTCGGGCGGCTCTGCGCCAGATCGAAGGCATAACGCAGGATCCGGTCGGTGCCGTGTTTGGTGAAGACGGAGGCCTGCTGGGCCATCTCCTGGTCGGTGCCCGAATGCAGGCGCCCGCCGATCTGGCTGTATTCGCCCTCCACGTTCTCGCGCACGACCCAGAAGTCGATCTCTTCGGGCGTGCGGTTGGCGAGCGGACAGGGCACGCCCTCGAACAGGCGCACCGGGCGCAGGTTGACGTATTGCTCCATGGCGCGGCGGATCGGGATCAAGAGGCCCCACAGCGAGATGTGGTCGGGCACGCCCGGCCAGCCGACGGCGCCGAGGAAGATGCTGTCGAAGGCGTTGAGCTTCTCCAGACCGTCCTCGGGCATCATGCGGCCGGTCCTGGCGAAGACCTCGCAGGACCAGTCGAACTCGGTCCATTCGAAATCGATGCCGGTCTTCGCGCCGGCGGCCTCGACCGCGCGGATACCCTCGGGCATGACCTCCTTGCCGATGCCGTCGCCGGCGATGACCGCGATGCGGTGTTTCATGATGCTGTCCTCAAGCCTGTTCTTGTCGTTGTTGT
>CALLQH010000313.1 GCA_938014945.1 uncultured bacterium
GGCGACGGCCCATCGCCTGGGCCTGCATGCCAGCTTCTCGCCCATGGTCACGCGCGGTGCGGCCGGCAACGGCGTCCATATCCACATGAGCTTCCGCGACCGCCAGCGCCAGCCGGTCGCCTACGATGCCGAGAAGCCCTATGGCGTGTCGGCTGTCATGGGCAGCTTCATCGCCGGCATCCTGCGCCGCCTGCCGGAAATCATCGGCGTGGTTGCGCCATCGGCGGCGTCCTACGAGCGCCTGCGGCCCCATGCCTGGAGTTCGGCCTACAACAATCTCGGTCATCGTGACCGCGAGGCGGCAATCCGCATCTGCCCGGTTTCCGATGTTCCGGGAGCCCATGTCGCGAGCGCTTTCAACGTGGAGTTCCGCGCCGCCGATGCCGCCGCCAGCCCCTATCTGCAGCTTGGCATCCTGGTGCGCGCCGGTCTGGAGGGCATCCGCGAGAACCTGCCGCTGCCCGAGCCGACCAGCTCGGACCCCGCCGCCATGAGCGATACCGAACGAGCCGAACGCGGCGTGCGCCGTCTGCCCGGCAGCCTGGCTGAGGCGCTGGATGCCCTGGAAGCGGCAAGCGGCGTGCGCGATCTGATGCCCGGCGAGCTGTTCGATGCCTATGTCATGCACAAGCGCGGCGAACTGGCGGCACTCGACGGCCTGGAGATGGACGAGATCTGCCGACGCTACGCGGAGGTTTACTAACAGGCCGCCGCCGCGCGATGTTGGGCGCATGACACGAGCCTCCGACAGCACGCCTGCAGACGAATTCGACCTGCCGTTCTGGCAGCGCAAGAGCCTCACCGCGATGACCAAGCGCGAGTGGGAGAGTCATTGCGACGGCTGCGGCACGTGCTGCCTGGTCAAGCTGGAGGTGGAGGACACGGGCGAGATCAACGTCACCCGCGTCGCCTGCCGCCTGCTCGATCTCGGCACCTGCCGTTGCAGCGACTACAGCCATCGCAAGAAACGCGTTCCCGACTGCGTCAAGCTGACACCCGACAATGTCGGCTCGCTTTCCTGGATGCCGCGGACCTGTGCCTATCGCCTGATCGCCGAGGGCAAGGACCTCTACGACTGGCACCCGCTGATCAGCGGCGATCCCGAGAGCGTCCATCGCGCGGGGATCTCGCTGCGCGGCAAGGTCGTCTCCGAACGCGATGTCGCCGACGAGGATCTGCCCAACCACATCGTCGACTGGGATATCTAGAGCGGCGAGCCAAGGAGAAGGAAGCGGCCATGGCATTGTTTTCGCGCGGGGAACACGAACACCGACTGGAGCGGCTGCGCCGCGAGATCGCGGCGGCGGGCGCCGATGTGATGATCGTCGATGAAGCCGAGCTGCTGTGCTGGCTGACCGGCTACATGGCTTCGGAAACCATGTACCGCGCCGCCCTGGTGCCGCTGGAAGGTCAGCCCTGGTTCGTGCTGCGCGCGCTGGACGAGACTGTCGGCCGACAGGCTTCCTGGTTCGAGGACGTCATCGGCCATCCTGATGACGAGGACCCGCTGGAGGTCATCGCCGAGAGCCTGGCCGCGCGCGGCTTCGGCGCCGGCGCGATCGCCGCCGATTTCCATTCCTACAGCTTCACGGCTTCGGTCGCCGCGCGCTTCGGCTCTCTGCTGCCCGATGCCCATTGGGTGAACATGGAGGGCATCAGCGGCGTTATCCGCACCATCAAGTCCCCGGCCGAGGTCGAGGTCATCGCCCGGGCCGCGCGCGTGGCCGACGAGACCATGGCCGCCGTCTGTGCCTGGGCGCGTCCGGGAATCACGTCGCGGGAGGCCTACGCCGAAGCGGCGCGGGAGTTCGTGCGCCGTGGCGCAGACAACGGCAAGACCGGTATCGTGGTGAAGGGGCAGGGCGACAGCGAGTTCCTGCACGCCGGCGTCTCCGACGAGCCGCTGGGCGAGGGCGACATCCTGCATGTCGAGCTCGTCCCCACGGTCGGGGGTTATGGCGCACGCCTGATGCGCCCGATCGCCATCGGCGATCCCGGCGAGGCTCGCCGCAGGGCAGCCGAACGGCTGATCGCCCTGCAGGATGCCCAGATTGCGGCCATGCGCCCCGGCGCCCACGCGGCCGATGTCGATGCCCTGCTGCGCGGGGCCGTGCTCGCCGAAGGGCTGCGGCCGGCCTTCACCAACACCACCGGCTACACGCTTGGCCTCTACGGCTGGACGCCGCGCATCAGCGACTTCACGCGCAATTTCCATCCGGGCGCCACATGGTCGCTGGAGGAGGGCCAGGTCTTCCACATGGTGCTTTCGGCGCAGGGGCTGGGTTTCAGCGAAAGTGTGGCGGTTACCGCAGAGGGGCCGCAGATCCTCACCCGCACGCCGCGCGCCATCCTTGCATCGGGCGGTTGATCGCCCTAGGTGACGGTCCATGACCGCCAGCGCACCGCTCTCGCGCCGCCTCAGCGTGGCGCCGATGATGGATTGCACGGATCGTTACGACCGCGCCTTCCTGCGCTGCATCACGCGCCGCACGCTGCTCTATACGGAGATGGTGGTCGCCGAGGCGGTGCTCCATGGCGATCTCGAACGCCTGCTCGGCTTCGATGCGGTGGAACATCCCGTGGCGCTGCAGCTTGGCGGCTCCGACCCGGACAAGCTGGCCCGTGCCTCGCGCATCGCGGAGGAGGCCGGTTACGACGAGATCAACCTCAACGTCGGCTGCCCCAGCGATCGCGTGCAGTCGGGCCGTTTCGGCGCCTGCCTGATGGCCGAGCCCGAGCTGGTGGCCGATTGCGTGTCGGCGATGATCGGCGCGGTCGAGGTGCCGGTGACGGTGAAGTGCCGCATCGGCATCGACGACATGGATGACGTGGGCACCCTGCCGGCCTTCGTCGAGCGCATCGCGCGCACCGGCTGCACCAGCTTCACGGTGCATGCCCGCAAGGCCTGGCTGCAGGGGCTTTCGCCGAAGGAGAACCGCGATATTCCGCCGCTCCGCTACGACGTGGTGCACGCCACCAAGCAGCGTTTTCCCGATCTGGAAATTGCCATCAACGGCGGCATCCCGGACCTTGATGCGGCTCTGGAGCAACTGGAACTCGTCGACGGCGTCATGCTGGGCCGCGCGGCCTATCACACGCCCTATGTGCTGGCGGAGGCCGACCGGCGGATCTTCGGCGATGAGGGCGAGGTACCGACCCGCCACGAGGTGGTCGCCCGCTTCCTGCCCTTCGTAGAGCGCCACCTGGAAGAGGGCGTGCCGCTGCACCGCATGACGCGCCATATCATCGGGCTCTTCCAGGGGCTGCCGGGCGCGCGCGCCTGGCGCCGCCACCTCTCGACCCAGGCGACGAGGCCTGGCGCGGGGGTGGAAGTGATCGAGCAGGCCCTTGCCTTCGTGCCGCAGGGCCAGGAAGAGCTTCAGGCGACCGGCTAGTCCCTATTCGGGATCGTGGCAGCAGGCCTGCAGCTTGTTGCCGTCGAGATCGCGGACATAGGCGCCGTAGTAATGCTCATGGTACTGCGGGCGCAGGCCCGGCTTGCCTTCGTCGCTGCCGCCCGCCGCGATGGCCGCGGTGTGGAAGGCATCCACCGCCTTGCGGTTGGGCGCGAGCAGGGCGACATGGGTGCCGTTTCCATGGCTCGCCTCTGCACCGTCGAACGGCTTGCAGATGAAGACCTGCGGCTTGCCGCCCTTCTCGCCATAACCGGCGAAATCGTGTTCCAGCTCCGTGTAGCGCCGCTCCATGCCGAGCGTCGCCAGAACGGAGTCGTAGAAGGCAATGGCCTTGCTGATGTCGTTGGTGCCAAGCGTGATGTGACTGAACATGGTCTCGTGTTCCTCCTCTGCCGCCGTTGGGCGGCTGTCCCCAAGCTGACCTTCCCCGCAGACGGGGAGCAGCAGGTTGCCGCAGCAGCCGTACGAGTCACAATTGCTTAACGTGCAAGGCGCCCATGCGTGCCGGACACATGGGCGCCTTGGCAGGCGTTGCTCTGTCGGGGAGCGTCACATTTCGTTGAGGGCCTGGTCCATGGCCTCGACCAGGATGTCGGCATGTTCCGGCTTGAAGACCATGGGCGGACGGATCTTGAAGACGTTGTGGTACTGCCCCTCGCTGCCGGTCAGCACGCCCAGTTCGCGCATGCGGTTCTGGATGCGGCTCATCTCCTTGGGCGCGGGCTCCTTGGTCTTGCGGTCCTTGACGATCTCGACGCCGGCGATCATGCCGTGGCCGCGCACGTCGCCGATCAGGCTGTGCTTCTTCATCAGCTTGCGCAGGCCGGAACGCAGGTATTCGCCGGTGGTGCGGCCGTTCTCCACCAGGTTCTCGCGCTCGATGACGTCGAGCACGGCTATGCCGGCGGCGCAGGCCACCGGATTGCCGCCGAAGGTGGAGAAGAGACCGGTGCGGCGGCTGAACTCCTCCATGATCTCCGGTGTCGTCACCACGATGCCGAGCGGGAAGCCGTCGCCCGCCGGCTTGCCGATGGTCACGATGTCGGGGGTCATGCCGTGGTACTCGAACCCCCACATGTGGGTGCCGGGGCGGCCGAAGCCGTACTGCACCTCGTCGGCGATGATCATGCCGCCGGCCTTGCGCGTCTTCTTCTCCACCGCCTTCAGGTAGCCCTTGGGCACGTCGGGGATGCCGTTGGAGCAGAACGAGGTGTCGATCATGAAACAGGCGGTGCCGAAGTCGGCCTCGTCCAGCTCGGCGATGGCGCGGTCGGCGTCGGCAGCGTATTTGCCCGCCACGCCCTTCACCTTGGGCCCCCATTCGCCGCGGTAGGTATCGGGCGAGATCAGGGTGCGGATATTGGCCTCCAGATCGTCGGCATGCTCGGGCGAGAGCGCCGCGATCGCCTCGGTGATGCCGTGGTAGGCATGTTCCATGACGATGCCGCCGTAGTTGCCGGTCAGCATGGTCGACATGCGCCAGGCGATGTCGTTGGCCTCACTGCCGGAGTTGACGAAGATGCAGCTCGTCAGATGGTCCGGCATCGTCGCGACCAGCTTCTCGGCATAGTCGAGGATGATGCTGTAGACATAACGGGTGTTGGTCGCCAGGGCGTGGGCCTGGCGCGCCACCGCGTGGGCGACATGCGGGTGGCAGTGGCCGACGCTGGGCACGTTGTTGTAGGCGTCGATGAAGGCGCGGCCGTTGGCGTCGTAAAGCACCGCACCGCGGCCCCGCTCCATGTGGATCGGCTTGTCGTAGAACAGGGAAAGCCGCTTGGAGAGCACCGTCTCGCGCCGCTTCATCAGCGCCTTCAGGTCCTTGGCCTCCGGCGTCGAACGGTCGCCCATGGCGCAATGGACCGGGAAGCGCAGCGCCGTGCGCAGGCGGTCGCGACCGCCCTTCCATCCGATGGTCAGCGCCCGGTCCACAGCGTCCCAGCACGGCCCTTCGTGTTCGGGCAGGTAGTCGGGCGAATCCTGGCGGGCGACCTTGCGGCGGGCGATGATGATCGCGGTCATGGCGTGGCGCGCCGCGACGTGATCGAACAGGGTATCGATCTCGTCATCCTCCAGCTGGCTGACCGAGTCGTAGCCGCTTGCCACCTCGGCGATGGTCGGGATGGGGTCCTTCTTGCCGATGGTGAAGCCGTCGGCCGCCATCGCCATCTCGCAGACGATGGGCGCATGGACCATGTCGCCGAAGTCGATGATGCCGCCGACCTTCTCCGGGTTGTCGAGGCGGGTGACGACATTGCCCTGGTTGGCGTCGTTATGGATCACCTGGCTGCGCATGCCGTCCCAGCGGGGCAGCACGTTCCTGATGAAGTGGTCGCAGACCTTCTCGATGTTGCGCCGCGCCGTCTTGTCGGAAATGTCCTTGGTATGGCGGCGCAGGGCAGGGATCTGGCGCAGGTCCCACAGCAGGGTGTGGCGCGCGCTGGGATGGAAGAAGCCGCGCAGGGCAAGGTCGAGGCGCGCGACCGTGCTGCCCAGATCGAACAGCAGGTCCGGCGTCGCCTTGACGTCGCCCAGGACCTTGCCGGGCAGCCAGGTCAGCAGGCGTACGATGCTGGTGCGCCCGTCAGGCGCGGTGTAGTGGCCCATCGCCTCGCCGGTCAGGGTGCGGCGCACATGGGGCACGGGCAGGTCGGGCGCCTGGGCCTGGATGTGGAGCAGGCCCTGGGTCTGGAAGTCGATCACCCCGGGATCCTCGTCGGGGTGGAAGAACTTCAGGATGAAATCACCCTCGTTCGTCGAGAGGCGGAAGTTCGTGTCCCGGTCGGAGATCAGCGGCTTGAGCTTGCCTTCGAGACCGAACAGCTCGCGCGCGGCCTTGGCCGCATGGGCCTTGGGCACGCTCGGCACCTCGGTGATCAGAAACTTGATATCGCCGCTGGTGGTCATGCGCACCGTCTCCCCGTTGAATGGCGGCGCAGTGTGCCCCAGAGGCCGCGGCGGAAAAAGGCCGCAACGCGGTTAATTCAACACGGAAGGAAGATCGGCTTCAGCCGCCGAGGAAGAGGCGGGCAACTTCCTCGTCGTCGAGCAGGTCGTTGCCCTTGCCCGCCTTGGCGAGCTGGCCCGAGACGAGGACATAGCCGATGTCGGCGAACTCCAGCCCTTTCTTGGCGTTCTGCTCGACCATCACGATGGTCTTGCCTTCCTCGTTCTGCAGGTCGCCCAGGATCTCGAAGACCATGTCGATGAAACGCGGCTCCAGCCCGATGGAGGGTTCGTCCACCAGCAGCACCTGCGGTTCCATGATCAGCGCGCGGGATATCTCCAGCAGGCGCCGCTCGCCGCCCGAGAGCACACCCGCCCGCTGGCGCCGCCGTTCGGCGAGGCGATCGTAACGGTCGAAGATGCGCTCGGCGGCCTGCTTGGCCTCGCTCGGGCGGTTCTTCAGGAAGCCGCCCATCAGCAGGTTTTCCTCCACCGTCATGTCGGGGAAGACGGAGTTGTCCTGCAGGATGTAGGCGACCCCCGCGCTGGCGAGTTTCTGATTCGAGGACAGTTTCGTGATGTCCTTGCCACCGGCGCGGACCGTGCCGCTCATGATGTCGGCAAAGCCGAACACGGCATGGAGCACGGTGGACTTGCCCGCGCCGTTGGGGCCGATCAGGCACAGCGACTGGCCCTTGCCGACCAGCAGGTCGAGGCCGTGGAGGATTTCCATGCGGCCGTAGCCCGCGCAAAGGGCGGAAATGTCGAGCGCGGCCTCGCCCTCGATCAGCGCGGCAAGATCGGCGCGCGAAGGGCCGCCGCCGGAAAGCTCGCGCGCGGCCTTCTCCACGGCATCGACCGACATCACCGTGTCGACGCTGCCCAGGCCGTAGCCGCTGATGCGTTTCTTCTCCGCCATCAGTGGGCTCCCAGGTAGGCGTCGATCACGCGCTTGTCGTTGCGGATGTCCTCCGGGCTGCCGGCTGCCAGCAGTTCGCCATGGGCCAGGCAGTAGATGTGCTCGGCCAGGTTCATGATGACGCGCATGTTGTGCTCGATCACCAGCAGGGTGATGCCCAGGTCCTGGTTGGCGCGCTTGAGGCGTTCGATCAGGCCGTTGATCAGGGTCGGGTTGATGCCTGCCGTGGGTTCGTCGAGCAGCAGCATGCTGGGCTTGGCCATCAGCGCCATGGCGAATTCCAGAAGCTTCTGCTGGCCGAAGGAAAGATCGCCCGCGCGCAGATGGCGCTTGGAGTGGAGGCCGCAGAACTCGAGCAGGGCTTCGGCGTTCTCCCGCGTCTCGGCCGAGACCGGACGCAGCAGGTCGAAGATGCCGCGGCCGCACTCGCCGTCGCTGGCGGCCATGTTCTCCATGCAGGTCATCTTGCCGTAGATGCGAGTCTGCTGGAACGTGCGCAGCAGGCCCAGGCGCGCAATCTCGGGCACGCGCAGGCTGGTGATCTCCTGGCCCTCGAAACGGATCGAGCCGGAGTCCAGGGCGTGATAGCCGACGATGGAGTTGAACAGCGTCGTCTTGCCCGAACCGTTGGGTCCGATCAGGCCGACGATGGAACCCTGGGGCACCTCGATGGAGATGCTGTCGTTGGCGACCACACCGCCGAAACGTTTGGTCGCCTGCTCGACCACAAGCTGCGCGCTCATGATGCCTCCACCTTGTGGCCGAAGCGCTCGGGCCAGCGCTCGCGCGCCCAGCCCAGAATGCCTTGCGGGAAGAAGACCACGATGGCGACGATGATGAGGCCCAGGGCGACACGCTGCCAGCCCAGCAGGTGGGTCCACAGCAGCTCCTGGGTGACATGGAAGACGACCGCGCCCAGCACCGGCCCCCACAGGGTGCCCTTGCCGCCCAGGATCGCCATCAGGACCATCCAGACGCCATAGGTCGCGCCCGCGAAGGCGGTGTCACGCGGATCGACGAAACGCAGCAGGTTGCCCACCGCGCCGCCGGTGAGGCCAAGGAAGAAGGCGGCGATCATCCAGGCGACCGTCTTGTAGAGACCGGTGCGCAGGCCCATTGCCTCGGCCTTGTCCTCGTTGTCGCGGATGGCGTTGAGCGCCAGGCCGAAACGGGTGCGGTAGAGCCAGGCCAGCAGGCAGAAGACCACCGCCGTCAGGGCGAAGAAGAGGTAGCAGAAGAAGAGGTACTGCACGCCGGGATCGCCGGGATAGAGCGGCGTCGTCATGCCCGAACCGGCGCCGATGAACTCCCAGCCCGCGGCAAGTTCTGCCGCGGCGATGCCCAGGCCCAGGGTGGCGATGGCGAAGTAGTGGCCGCGCATGCGCAGCACCATGCTGCCAAGGATCGCCGCCACCGCCACGGCGATGAGGCCGCCAAGTCCCATGCCCAGGAAGAGGGCGACGAAGTAGTCCAGCCCGGAATCGCGCTGCACGACGGCGGAGGCATACATGCCGATGCCGAAAAAGACGACGTTGCCGAAGCTGTTGTAGCCGGTCTGGCCGCCCAGGATGTCCCAGGTCATGGCAAACAGCACCATGACCCACAGCAGGGCGATCTGCGCCCGGTAATCGGGCGTCACCAGCGGCAGCGCGATGGCAACCAGCGCGATGACGATGGCCAGAAGGGTCTGCTTGCGCCCGTTCATTTCAGGTACCGCCGCTTGCGCCCGAGCATGGTGTTGCGGAAGACCAGGATGATGACCAGCAGGCAGAAGACGAAGGCGACCTGGAACTGTACGCCCAGGATGAAGCCCGCCATGGTTTCCGATGCGCCAAGGCCGAGGCCCGCAAGGATCACCGCGGGCAGGTTGCCGAGCCCGGCGACGACCACGATCATGAAGGAGCGCACCGTGTAGGGCAGGCCCGTGTAGGGGTGGACCGAATAGGCCATCACGACGAAGGCGCCCGCAGCGCCGCACAGGGCAGCGTTGATGCCGTAGGTCGCGGCGAACACCCGGTCGGTGTCGATGCCCAGCACGCGGGCCGCACGCGGATTCTGCGCCGTGGCGCGGATCGCCTGGCCCAGGCGCGTGCGTTTGAGGAACAGGATGAGCAGGACTCCGATCATCAGGGCGCCCGCGAAGGCGACCAGCTTCACCTGCGAGACCGTCACCTGATAGTCGAAGAGGAACCAGGTGGAGAGGCCCGACTGCGCCGTGCGCACCTGGCTGCCCCAGATCTGGTTCATCAGCTGCTGCATCAGGATCGACAGGCCGAAGGTCGCCAGCAGCGAGATGAAGAGGTCCTTGTCAACGACCCGCCGGATGATCCCGTAGTAGATGGCGATGCCGAGCACGAACAGGATCACCGCGGCCACGGGCACGCCGAGGAACGGGTTGATGTCCCACAGGGTGAGCTGGAAGGCGATGAAGCCGCCCAGCATGACGTATTCGCCCTGGACGACGTTGATGACGTTCATGACGCCCCAGACCAGCGCCATGCCATAGGCGGCGACCGCGAAGATCGCGCCGATCAGGATGCCGTCGAGCAGCAGCTGCACGATCAGCAGCGGCGCATCGAACAAGAGCTGAAGATTGTCGGCCATGGCCGGTACGCCCCATCTGAACGGGTTGCCTGCGGTGTCCTGCGGCCGCCTCCGGGCCGGGAAACCGTTCTTGGCACGTCCGCCCCGGAGCCTGAGCCCCGGGGCGTTCGCACATTCAGCAGATCAGCGCTCGGCCCAGGGCGGGGTCGGATAGCGCACCTCGGCCTCGGCCCACTTGGTGGGCGCGACGACGACGTAGTTACCGTCCTGAACCTGGTAGAGCACCATGGGCTTGGCGATGTTGCGGCCCGTCTCGTCGAACTCGATGTTGCCGTAGAAGGTTTCCATCTTGGTCGCCGCGATGGCGTCGCGCACGGCGTCCTTGTCGAAGCTTCCGGCTCGCTCGAAGGCATCGGCAAAGACCTGCACCGCGGCAGCGGATTCGGCTGCCTGGTAGGGCGGCGCATAGCCGTAGGTCTCCTCGAACAGCACGGCGAAGTCGCCCGCCGAACCGAAGAGGTCGTCGCTGTAGGACAGCGTCGGGGCCCACTGGCTGGAGCACAGGGTGTACTCGGCAGCGGCACCGAAGTTGCCGATGATGTCGGCGGAATCGCAGTGGGTGAGCGCCAGCATGGGCACATCCACACGCATCTCCTCGATCTGGCGGATGGCCAGCGACGCACCCTTGTCATGGCCGGAGACGACCAGGACATCGGGCTTCAGCGCCTTCACCTTGGCCAGTGTCGCCGCCATGTCGTTGAGCTCGGGCGGCAGCTGGTCGTCGATCACGACCGTGATGCCATACTTCTCGGAATCGGCCAGAACACCCGTACGGATGTCCTGACTGAAGGGATCGTTCTCGAAGGCCGCGGCCAGGGTCAGCGTCGACGGATCACGGCCCTCGCGCTCGGCAAGCTCGGCGGCAAGCGCCACGGAACTGGCCAGGTACTGCTCGGTCGTCGAGAGCACCGCGAAGAGATACTTGTAGCCGTTCTGGAACAGCGAGATCGAAGCGCCGTTGGCCTCGATCATGGGAATGCCGTACTGCTCGGTGACCGGCGCCATGGCCTCGGTCAGACCGGAGCTGTATGGGCCGAGCATGTACTCGACGCCGTCCTGGTTGATCAGGCGCTCGGCGAGCTGGGCGCCGCGGGCCGGTGTCGATTCATCGTCGTAATAGATGACGGCGAGTTTGTACTGCTTGCCGTCGACCGTGACGCCGCCGGCGTCGTTGATCATCTTCACGGCAAGGTCGTAGCCGCGCTGGGTATGCTCGCCATTGGCGGCATACTTGCCGGTCAGTGAAATGGCCGCACCCAGATAAATGGTGTCGCCTTCGACCTTGGCGTTCGCGGGGCCTGCGGCAAGTGCCGCAAGTCCGAGGACAGCAAGGCAGGTCCTCAACAGACGTCCAAGCATGATCTCCTCCCTCAAGGTGATTGCTTATCGCAAGCATCGTGGCCGAGCCCGACGACCCTGTCTACATGGACGGGCAGAATCGACAGGAAAACACGCAGATCTGCTTGTTTTTCAGGCAAATCACCCTTCGCAGGCTTGCAATCGGTCTTGCTGCCGATAGTGTCGCCGCGCTCACGAAAGGCCCCTCCATGCACATCAGTTCCAGCTTCGATGGCGGCAACATCGACGTTCTCTCGATCGATGGCGGCGACAGGGCGCGCCTGGCGATCCGCCGCGATACCCAGGCCGATTTCTTCCAGTGGTTCGACTTCCGCGCCGCCGGCCTGCGCGGCAGGGATGCATCCTTCGCCATCGAGAACGCGGGCAATGCCAGCTACACCAAGGGCTGGGAGGATTACCGCGCGGTCGCGAGCTACGATCTGGAAACCTGGTTCCGCGTGCCCACCGACTACGACGGGCAGACCCTGACGATCCGCCATAGGCCCGAGTATGACATCGTCGAATACGCCTATTTCGCGCCCTATCCGCTGCTGCGCCACCGCGCCATGGTGGGCGCGATGCAGATGCGCCCGGGCGTGCGGGCCGGTGTCGTGGGCAGCACGGTGGACGAGCGCGATCTGGATCTCATCGAAACCGGCGAGGGGCCGCTCTCGCTCTGGTTCATCGGACGCCAGCACCCCGGCGAGACTCAGGCTTCGTGGTGGATGGAGGGTTTCCTCGATCGCCTGACCGATCCCGACGATGCCCTGGCGCGACGCCTGCGCGGCCTGGCGACCTTCCATGTCGTGCCGCACATGAACCCGGACGGCGGCGTGCGCGGCAACCTGCGCACCAATGCGGCGGGAGCAAATCTCAACCGCGAGTGGCAGTCGCCCTCCGAGCGCAACAGCCCGGAGGTTTTCCATGTCCGCGAGCGCATGGGTGCCACCGGCGTCGACTTCATGCTCGACGTCCATGGTGACGAGGGGCTGCCCTACAACTTCATCGCCGGCCCCGACGGCATTCCCGGCTTCCCGCCCGCGATGCTGGAGCGCAAGGAAGAGTTCTGTGCGGCGCTGAAAGCAGCCAATCCGGATTTTCAGACGGAGTTCGGCTATCCGCCTGCGCCGGAGGGAAAAGCCGACATGCGCATCTGCACGAAGTATGTCGCAGGCGCGTTCTCATGCCTGGCGATGACGCTGGAGCAGCCATTCAAGGACAGCGCCATCACCCCCGATCCGATCGCGGGCTGGTCGCCGGGGCGATGCCGGCGCCTGGGTGCGTCGACCCTGGATGCCCTTGCCGCGGTGATCGACCGCTTGCGTTGAGTCCTCCCGCACGGGACGTGAAACCGTGCCCCGGGTGGATTACATTGGCGGCATGGAAACCACCGACGCCGTGCTCGAAGCCAACACCGACTTCTACGTCGCCTTTGCACGCGGCGACGGTGCCGCCATGGAGCGGCTCTGGGCCAAGGGAAGCGAGGTGACCTGCATTCATCCGGGCTGGCAGGCCCTGGTCGGGCGCGAGGCGGTGATGGAGAGCTGGCAGGCGATCCTGGCCAGCCCTCCGCCGGTCCGCTGTATCGGCGCCCGTGTTTTCCTGAACGGGACAAGTGCCCATGTAATCTGTTATGAAGGGGTCGGTGACGGCATGCTCGTGGCGACCAATCTGTTCGTGCTCGAAGATCAGGCCTGGCGTATGATTCATCATCAGGCCGGTCCGACCCGCACGGTGCAGGACGTCACGCCGCGACGCGATGCCCCTGTTCATTGAAGAACGTTCGAACATCCGGCCAGACCCCAGGGGATTCATGACGCTCAAGCGCTCTCTTCTCGCCATCTCGGCATGTGCATTCCTGACCACCGCCACCGCTTCGGTGGCTTTCGCGGACACCGCAGAGTACCTGCGCGGCGTTGCCGCATTCCAGAAGCGCGATTACACCTCGGCGGTCGCGATCTGGACGCCGCTGGCCGAGGCGGGCGATGTTGCTTCCCAGTTCAATCTGGCCCGCATGTACGATGCCGGTGTGGGCGTCCCCGAGGACGATACCAAGGCTTCCGCCTGGTACAGCCGTGCCGCGGCTGCCGGTTTCGACCCGGCCAAGCGGGAGCTGGCCATGGACTACATCGAGGGCGAGGGCGTTGCCGCCGATCCCTCGAAGGGCATTGCGATGCTTCATGAGACCGCCGATACCGGCGATGCCGACGCCCAGTTCCAGCTCGGCATGCTCTACCGCGAGGGCGAGGTCGTCGCCAAGGACTACAGCCAGGCCATGAAGTGGTACCTGAAGGCGGCGGCGCAGGGTTATTCCGAAGCCCAGTACATGATCGGTTTCATGTACGGCTCGGGTTATGGCGTGCCGCAGGATTTCGTCATGGCCTACTACTACTATTCGCTGGCTGCCGAGGAGATCAACATTTCGGTCAAGGCGCGTGAGCATCTCACCGAATACATGTCGACCGACGATATCACCCGCGCCATGGGCCTGGTGACCGAGCAGCGCATGATCGCCTCGACGGGCCAGAACCTGGCCGTCAACAACCCCTGATCGGGGATTGAACCTGCTTCAGCCGGTGTGGTCGTGACGCCATAGGGCCAGTGTCACGACCGCCGCGCCGATCAGCAGCCAGACCGGTCCGAACAGCCACAGCACCAGCGGCACCGTCAGGTAGAAGCCGCGCATGCCGGCAGCATAACGCATGGCGCCGTTCTGGACGTGCCGCGTCGCGCGGGCGATGGCGGCATCGGGATGTTCGCCCAGGGACAGGCCGATCAGGAAGACGGCATAGTTGTAGTGCCGCATCGCCAGCGACAGGTTGAAGAAGGCGACGAAGAAATCGACGATGATCAGCGCAAGCTTGACCGTCATGAGATCTTCGCTGCGTGTGCCGGAGAAGTTGAGCCGGTGGATCAGGTTGGTCACGCCGTCCGACGACATCAGGAAGGTCAGCAGGCCGATGGCGATCAGCGCCGCGGTCGAGGCCAGGAAACTGGTCGTCATCACCCAGTTGCGCATCGTCTGCACCGCCAGGATGTCGCGGCGGTTCGTCATGACATCGGCGACCCAGGCGGCGCGCAGCGCCTTGGCGCTGCCGATGGTCGTGCGGTCCGGACGCGAGCGCAACTCGCGCAGGAACCAAAGGTGATAGCCGATCAGCAGCGAGACCGAGGCAAGCATCAGCCACAGTTCGGTGGCGCCGGGCATGGCTCAGGTCCGGCGCATCAGGCGAAAGACCAGCATGCCGGCCAGCATGGCGGCAACGAACAGGGCCACCTGCCACAGGCCGGTCGATAGCGCCGAAAGGGCCGGTCCGGGACAGAATCCGACCAGCCCCCAGCCCAGGCCGAAGAGGGCGCTGCCGGCAATCAGCGGCAGGTCGATCGCCTTTTTCGCCGGAAGGTCGAAACGTTCAGCCAGCACCGGGCGCGAACGCCGGCGGGCGAGCAGGGTGGCGGGCAGGGCGACGATCAGCGCGCCGCCCATGACGAAGGCCAGCGTGGGGTCCCAGTCGCCGGCGATATCGAGAAAGCCCAGGACCTTGGCCGGGTTCATCATGCCGGAAACGGCAAGGCCCGCGCCGAACAGCATGCCGATGAGAAGGGCAGATACGGTGCGTGGCATGGCGCTCACCCGATCACGTGGCGAACGACAAAGACGGTCGCGCCGGCCACGATCATGAAAGTCGCCGTTGCCGCCAGGGAGCGCGGCGAAAGGCGGGCCAGGCCGCAGACGCCATGGCCGCTGGTGCAGCCCGAACCCAGGCGGGTGCCGAAACCGACCAGCAAGCCCGCAACGATCAGCAGGGGCCAGCCGGCGGCGATCTCGACAACGGGCATGTCGCCGGTCACGGCAGCTACGGCCAGCGGCCCGACGACCAGGCCCGCCACGAAGGCGATGCGCCACAGACGCTCTTCGCCCGCGCCGGAGAAGATGCCGCCGGCGATGCCGCTGATCCCGGCGATCCTGCCGTTCAGCAGCAACAGCAGGGCGGCTGCGGCGCCGATCATCAGGCCGCCCGCCAATCCGGATAGAGGGGTGAAGTTGCTCATGGCCGAACTCCCGTTGATGCCAACACCATATTCCCGCCTTTGCTGCGTCCAAGAGTTGATTTGCGTCAACGACCGCTGCATTCGCAGGGGGCACATTCGCCGCCATGGAAGCAGAAACCCTCGCCCGGCTGGACCGGCGCGTCCCGCGCTACACCAGCTATCCCACCGCGCCTCACTTCGGCCCCGCCGTCGATGGCGCATGTTATGCGCAGTGGCTCGCCGCCCTTCCGGATGACGAATCCCTCTCGCTGTATCTGCACATCCCGTTCTGCGATTCGCTTTGCTGGTTCTGCGGCTGCAACACCAGTGTGGTGAACCGCTATGCGCCCGTGTCGGCCTATCTGGAAGACCTGAAGCGGGAAATCGCCCTGGTCGCCGACCGGTTTGGCAGCCGCCGGAAGGTAGCCCATGTTCACTTCGGCGGCGGCTCCCCCTCGATGCTGGAGCCCCGCGATATTGCCGCGATTGGAGCGCTGCTCCACGAGCGTTTCGCCATCGCGGAAGACGCCGAGATTGCCGTGGAGTTCGATCCGCGCGGACTGTCGCCGGAGACGGTCGATGCCTTCGCCGGCATCGGCGTCAACCGCGCGAGCCTCGGTCTGCAGGACATCAATCCGGTGGTGCAGAAGGCGATCAACCGCATCCAGCCGCCCGAGAGCAACGAGCGGGCGGTCGCCATGCTGCGCCGCGCCGGTATCGATGCCCTCAACCTCGACCTGATCTACGGCCTGCCGTTCCAGGACGAGGCCGGCATCGCCGCGACGGTCGATCACGCCTGTTCCCTGGCGCCGGACCGCATCGCGCTCTTCGGCTACGCCCATGTCCCCGGCATGAAACGGCACCAGTTGCTGATCCCCGAGGACGCGCTGCCCGATACCGCCGCGCGCTTCCGCCAGGCGAACCTCGCCGCCGAACGTCTGGTGGCGGCGGACTACCGGCGCATCGGCCTCGATCACTTCGTGCGACAGGACGATCCGATGGCACTGGCTGCCGAAAACCGCACGCTGCGCCGCAACTTCCAGGGCTACAGCGCCGATCCCGCCGCGACCCTGATCGGCTTTGGTGCCTCTTCCATCGGCGCCCTGCCGCAGGGCTACGTCCAGAACGCCTCCGACGTGCCGACCTGGCGCAAGGCGGTGCGGGAAGGGCGTCTGCCGGCCGTGCGCGGCATCGCGCTCGACGATGACGATCGTCTCCGCCGCGCCGTGATCGACAGCCTGATGTGTTTCCTGGAGGTTGATCTTGCCGCGGTGGCCGCCGCCATGGGCAGCAGCGAACCCTTTGCTGACGAGCGCGAGGCGCTGGAACCCTATCGCGCGATGGGTCTGGTGACGCTCGACGGCGACCGTATCCGCGTGCCCGAGGCGGGCCGGCCTTTCGTGCGTCTGGTCGCCGCGGCGTTCGACAACCACCTCGACAGCGAAGCGCTGCGCCACAGCCGGGCGGTCTAGGCCTTCGGCGCGCGCCAGCGCGCCAGCGCCATCATGGCCCCGCCTGCAACCAGCCCCCAGAAGGCGCCGCTGATGCCGAGCAGCGTCAGGCCGCTGGCGGTGACGAGGAACGTCACCACGGCGGCCTCGCGATGCTCCGGCTGGGAAAGGGCTGCGGCCAGTGACGCGCCGAAGGCGCCGAGCAGGGCAAGGCCCGCAACCGCCTCGATCAGCACCGGCGGCGCCGCCGCGATCAGCGCCGTGGCCAGCCCGGCGAGCAGGCCGAAGCCGATGTAGGCGCAGCCCGCAACGACGGCCGCGCCGTAGCGCTTCGACGGATCGGGATGGGCGTCCGGCCCCGCGCACAGCGCCGCGGTGATTGCTGCCAGGTTCACCGCATGGCCGCCCAGGGGTGCGGCGAGCAGGCTGAAGACGCCGGTGGTGGTGAACAGCGGCCCGGGCTCCGGGTGATAGCCGTTGGCATTGAGCACGGCGATGCCGGGTATGTTCTGCGAGGCCATGGTGACGATGAACAACGGCAGGGCGATGCCAATCATCGCCGCGGGCTCGAACACCGGCATCACGAACACGGGTAGGGGCAAGAGTTCGGCAACGCCGTAGCCCGGCCAGTCCGTCAGCCCGGGCCAGGAGGCGGCCGGGGGGACGCCGGGTACGAGGCCCGCGTTCCAGGCGATCATGGCGGCGGTGACGAGGACCGCGGCGGGCACCGCCATCAGGCGGCGCAAACGCGCCACGACCGCCCAGGTGATGACGACAGCAAGACCAATGACGGGAAACTGCGCCACCGCCTCGATGGGTGCGAGGCACAGGCCCAGCAGCACGCCCGCCAGCATGGCGTTGGCGAGCGGTGCGGGGATGGCCGCCACGGCGCGGCCCAGAGGTTTCCACAATCCGGCGATGACGATCGCGACACCGCAGACGAGAAACGCGCCCACGGCAGCGGCGAAGCCCCCTTCCGGGACCGCGGTCGTGGCGAGCAGGGCGACGCCCGGCGTCGACCAGGCCACGCTGATCGGCTGGCGTCGCCGCAGACTGAGCAGGATACCCGCCAGACCCATGGCGACCGACAGGGCCATCAGCCCGGACGCTGCCTGCGCCTGGGTCGCGCCGACCGCGGTCAACCCGGCGATGATGACCGCGAAGGTGCTTGCGAAGCCGACGAATCCCGCCAGCAGCCCTGCCGTTACCGGCGGCAGGGAAAACGCGCCGCCCGTGGCCGCCGTCCCGCTCATGACGCCAGCAGGCGTTCGGCCAGCGCCGCCTTCTGCGCCGGAGTCATCTTCTTGATCTCGTTGTCGAGGGCGCGCTGGTTGACCTCCTGGTTCCACAGGTCGAGCGCCTCGAAGCCGAGCAGGCCGGCGCGGCCCAGGAAGTTCCGCACGACCTCGTTGGTTGGCGCCATCACCCAGCCGGCCTTGGCGTCGCGCAGCAGGCGTTCCATGCCCAGGCCCGCCTTGTAGGCGGTGCCGCCGCAGGCGTGGAGCATCTTGTCGGAGACCTCGGTGACGTTGGAGGAGGCGAGGTACTTGGCCGACCAGCTCCAGGGCACCAGCGTCGCGCGCGGGTTGTTTTCCACATCGGCATGGATCGACCAGTCGCAGTTGCCGGTCAGCCGGTCCATCTCCTGGCAGACGCCGTAGGTCATCATGCGGCTGGCGTTGGTGCGGATCAGCGCCTCGCCGACATAGTCCTGGATGGTGGCGTAGTCGCACACGCGCAGGCCGACATCGACGTGGGTCTTGCGCGTCGTGTGCTTGCGCGCGAGATCGATCATGGAAAGCGCGATGCCGTTCCAGCACGAGGCCGTGCCGAACAGGAAGAAGGGATCGGTCGCCTCGTCGTTGGAGGTCGCGCCGTCGCCCACCGGGCCGACCAGGCGCTCGGCGGCAACACGCACCTTGTCGATCTCGATGGGGCCGGACTGGTTGCCGCGCAGACCCATGCCGTCCCAGGAGCCGGGGTTGGCGGTCACCTCGTCGGCCATCACCAGCCAGGTCGAGAAATCGGCGTAGTTGCCCTCGAAGTCGGGGCTGGTGGTCTGGGCGACGTACCAGTCGGCAAAGCCGCCCGAGGTGGTCCAGGACGCCTTCTTGGAGATGACGAAACCGTCGCCGTCGCGCTCTGCGCCCGAGGACATCAGGAACCAGACATGGCTGCCGGTCGCCGGGTCCGACAGCGACAGGGTGCCGACGAGGCACTCCTTGGACAGGCGCCCGACCAGCTTGTCGATGGCCGGGTTGCCGTGGTGGCGCAGCATCAGTGCGGCCACCGCCGAGCAGTGCATGACGAAACACATGGCGGTGGAGGGGCAGCCGTAGCGTGCGATGGTCTCCACGGCCATGGCGGTGGCGATGTGGTTTTCGCCCAGGCCGCCCATGGACTTCGGCACGTTGAGCGCCAGCAGGCCCAGTTCGGCCAGGGCCTCGAAGTTCTTGCGCGGGAAGACAAAGCCCTTGTCGCTCTCGATGGCGTTGGCCCGCAGGGTGGTGCGCGAAAGGTCGATGATCTTCGCGCGCAGTTCCTTCTGCGCGTCGGTCAGGAACCAGTCGGGATCGAACTCCGCCCCCAGGCCGCGATAGCTGCCGTCCTCGTTCCACATGTCCAGACTCATGGCGATCTCCCCGTTGCCTCGGCGGTCATAGCCGCATTGGCGAAGCGACGGAAGCCGGTGCAGCGAGCCTTGACCTGGCGCAAGCACGCCGTCACGGCATGCGGGTATAGTAGCTGTCACCGCAAACGGAGCGCGACGCGCCGTCATGACTGACAAGATCCTCATCCTCCAGGCCAATCCGGACCCGTCGCCGGAACGCTTCGGTCGAGCGCTTGCCGCTGCCTATCGCGAGGGCGCAGAGGCGGCCGGCCACGAGGTCCGCACGGTCGATCTTGCGCTCCTCGAAATTCCTCCTCTGCGCAGCAAGGCCGATCACGACTCGGGGTCGGTGCCTGCCTCACTTGCGGAGGCTCAGCAGGCCCTGGTCTGGGCCGACCACATCGTGATCGTGTTTCCCCTGTGGCTGGGCGGCATGCCGGCGATGCTCAAGGGCTTCCTGGAGCAGGTGTTGCGTCCGGGTTTTGCCTATGAGGTGGAAAAGGGCTGGAAACGCCTGCTGACCGGCCGCTCGGCACGCATCGTCGTCACCATGGGCATGCCTGCGCTCGCCTACCGCCTGTGGTTCGGCGGCCATGGCGTGAAACAGCTTGAACGCAGCATCCTGCGCTTTGTCGGCATCGCACCGGTGCGCACCACCCTGATCGGGCGCATCGAGGCGATGGAGGGCGAGGAGCGCGCTCGCTGGCTGACCCGTATGCGTGGCCTGGGCCGCGGGGCGCGCTGACAGGAACGGGCGTTGCGGGCTTCGTCAGGCAAGCCCCATCATCGCCAGCAGGGCCCGCGACATCCTGCTTTCCCGGTCGGCCAGGGTCTGGGTCACCGAGTAGTGGTGTGTGCCGGCCAGGATCATCAGTTCGCCGGGGATGCCTTGCTCGCGCAACATGGTGTCGTAGTCGACGGACATGCGAATCCACTCGTCGGGCTCGTCGCCGCCCACGGCGACGATCACGGGGCAGCGCACGGCGGGCGGCTTGTCGAAGGTGGTGTTGCGCGCCGCCATGGCCGCATCCAGGCGGATGTCGTCGTTGGGCGGGATGCGCAGCACCGGCTCAAGACGGTGCACACCGGTGATCGAAAGCGCGCCCTTGATGATGTCGCGGGGCAGGCCGTCGGCGCTGTAGTCGTGGGCGAGCGCCATGGCGACCAGGTGGCCGCCGGCCGAACTGCCGGAGATGAACAGCCGCTCGGGATCGCCGCCCA
>CALLQH010000314.1 GCA_938014945.1 uncultured bacterium
GCCGAGTTCGTCTTCACGCCCGTCCTGTGGCCCGACTTCGGTCGCGCCGACCTGGAAGAGGCCATCGAGGAGTTTGACAGCCGTGACCGACGCTATGGCGCCGTCGCCCCGGCCTGACCGGGGAGCCGAGCTGGCCGCAAGGCTGGTCTCGGGCATCGTGCTGGCCGTGCTTGCGGTCGGCACGGCGCTTCTTGGCGGCTGGTTCTTCAAGGGCTTCGTGCTGCTCCTGGCCCTTGGCGTGGTGTGGGAGTGGTTCGAGATGACGCGCAGCGCGGGCCGCTGGGCCGCTTGCGCCGCCGTGGTCGCCACCTGGTTCGCGCTCGCCTGGCACGGCAGCATCGTGCTTGCCCTCTACTGCGCCATCATGGGAGCGGTCGGCACGGCTCTGTTCGCACTGATCCGCCGCGGCGGAGAGGGCGGTGGCTGGTCCGCTGGCGGTTCGCTCTATGCCACCCTGCCGCTGGCCGCGATGCTCTGGATGCACGGCGTTCCGGGCGGTTCCCTGGTCATCCTCTGGCTTTTCGCCGTCGTCTGGGTTTCCGATATCGGCGCCTTTGCCGCAGGGCGCACGATCGGCGGCCCCAAGCTCGCCCCATCCGTCAGCCCGTCGAAGACCTGGTCGGGAGCACTGGGCGGCCTGGCGTCCTCCGCGCTCTTCGGCGCCACTCTCGCACCCATCCTGCTCGACAGTTCGATGGTTGCCGGTGCCGTGATGGCCGCATTGGTGGGCATCGCCGCGCAGGCAGGCGACCTCTTCGAATCCTGGGTCAAGCGACGCTGGAAGACCAAGGACAGCGGGCGCCTGATCCCCGGCCACGGCGGCATCATGGATCGCCTTGATTCGCTCGCAACGGCCGCCCCGTTGTTCGCACTGATCGTCATGCTTGCCGCAGAGGTGCATGGATGAGCGGGCAGGACGCTCCACGCAGCGTGTCGGTCCTGGGCGCTACGGGCTCGGTGGGCCTGAGCACGATCGACCTGCTGCGGCGCAATCGCGACCGCTTCCGTGTCGAGGCGCTCACCGCCCATCGCAACACCGCGGGCCTGGCCGGCCTGGCGCGGGAACTTGGCGCCGCCTTCGTGGCCGTGGGCGACGCCGACTGCTATGACGATCTCAAGAACGAACTTTCAGGAACGGGCATCGCCGTTGCTGCCGGCCCCGAGGCTCTGATCGAAGCGGCTGCCCGACCGGCTGACTGGGTGATGTCGGCCATCACCGGGGCCGCCGGGCTTGCCCCGACCCTCTCGGCCATCGAGCGGGGGGCCATGGTGGCGCTGGCCAACAAGGAGGCGCTGGTCTGCGCGGGTGCAATCGTCATGGCCGCATGCCGCCGTACCGGCAGCGTCCTCCTGCCTGTCGATTCCGAGCACAACGCCATCCACCAGGTCTTCGATTTCAACCACCCCGACCGCGTCGACCGCCTGATCCTCACCGCTTCGGGTGGGCCGTTCCGTACCCGCAGCCGGCAGGACATGGCCGCTGCGACACCCGAGCAGGCGCTCGCCCATCCCAACTGGAGCATGGGCGCCAAGATCTCGATCGATTCAGCGACCATGATGAACAAGGGCCTGGAGCTGATCGAGGCGAGCCATCTGTTCCCCGTACCGGAGCCGCGCATCGAGATCGTCGTGCACCCGGAGTCGGTGATTCACAGCATGGTCGCCTATATCGACGGTTCGGTGCTCGCCCAGCTGGGCACCCCCGACATGCGTACGCCGATTGCCTATACCCTTGCCTGGCCCGAGCGGATGGCCGGCCCATCGGCCAAGCTCGACTTCGTGCAATTGGCAAGCCTTTCGTTTGAAGCGCCGGATATCACGCGATTTTCTGCTCTTCGGGTCTCGCGGGATGCCTTGCGGGAAGGCCGGGCTGCTCCCACAGTGCTCAATGCCGCCAACGAAGTGGCAGTGCGAGGATTTCTGGACCGACGCATCGGCTTCCTCGATATTGTTGCTATCGTCGAGGAAACTCTGGAGCGCCTCGTCGGCCGCACGGCCGATTCCCTCGAAGAAGTGCATGCCGTGGACAGCGAAGCGCGGCGGACGGCAGAATCCCTCATGATGGCCGCGGCCTGAGAGCATTCCTGACCATGGATCTTTTTGCGAATTTCTGGACCTACGGGGGCGCCTTCCTCGTCACGATCACCGTGATCGTGTTTTTCCATGAACTCGGCCATTTCCTGATTGCCCGTTACAACGGTGTGAAGGTCGAGGTGTTCTCGATCGGCTTCGGGCCCGAGCTGTTCGGCTGGAACGACCGCCGCGGCACGCGCTGGAAGGTTTCGCTGCTGCCGCTTGGCGGCTACGTGAAGATGTTCGGCCAGAGCGATACCGGACCCGACGGCGAGGGCGGCTCGGAATGGACCGAGGAAGAACGGGCAGGGGCCTTCCCCGACAAGCGGGTATGGCAGCGCTTTGCCATCGTTGCCGGCGGTCCGCTGGCCAACTTCATCCTTGCCATCGTGCTGTTCGCCGCCGTCTTCGCCATCGTCGGCCGCAGCCAGTCGCTGCCCGAGATCACAGAAGTTTCGGCCGGCAGTGCTGCGGAGACCGCGGGGCTCCAGGCCGGCGACCGTATTCTGGCCGTTGACGGCAGCAACATCGACCGTTTCGACGAGCTGCAGTACATCGTCAGCACCAGCCCCGGCCAGCCGCTGGAGCTGGAGGTAGCCCGCGGCGATCAGGTGCTGGAACTGACGGTTGTTCCCGATACGGTGATGCAGACCGACGGCAACGGCAACGAACACGCCATGGGCATGCTGGGCGTGCGCAACGACAACGTTGTCTTCGAGCCCGTGCCTCTGGACGAGGCGCTGTGGGGCGGAGTCGAGGAAACCTGGGCCTGGTCGATGCGGATTTTCGACTTCCTGGGCAAGATCCTGGGCGGAACCCAGAGCAGCAGCGATCTCGCCGGGCCGCTGGGCATCGCCCAGATGTCGAGCAGCGTCGCCCAGAACGGATTGCCGAGCCTGATCACCTTCATGGCGATCCTTTCGGTCAATCTGGGCTTGATCAACCTGTTCCCAGTGCCGATGCTCGACGGCGGCCACCTCATGTTTTATGTCATCGAGGCGGCCCGGGGCCGGCCGCTGAGCGCCAGGGCACAGGAGTACGGTTTCTTTGTTGGCATGGGGCTTGTCGGTGCGTTGTTTCTGTTTGTCACGTTCAACGACCTTTCCCGTTTCGGGCTGGTCGACTTCATTGCCGGACTGGTGTCCTGAACGATGAAATTCGGCTCCTCAGGCGCAATCATCCGCGGTTTCTGTCTGGCGCTGGCGTTGGCCTGCACGGCGGTCGTCAGCGCGCCCGCACCGACATGGGCACAGACCTCGCAGACGATCCAGCAGATCATCGTTACCGGCAATCAGCGTATCGAGCCCGAAACGATCGCCAGCTACATGACGGTCGAGGTTGGTGATGTCTTCGATCCCCGGCGCATCGATGACAGCCTGAAGAGCCTCTTCGCCACCGGCCTGTTCGCGGACGTCTCGATCCGCCGCGAGGGCGACAGCCTCATCGTGCAGGTCGTCGAGAACCCGATCATCAACCGTATTGCCTTCGAGGGTAACCGCACCCTCAAGAGCGAGGAGCTCGAGGCAGAAGTTCAGCTGCGCCCGCGCACCGTCTACACCCGCACGAAGGTGCAGAACGATGTCGCGCGGATTCTGGAGATCTACCGGCGCAACGGCCATTTTTCCGCCACGGTGGAACCCAAGGTCATCCGCCAGGAGCAGAACCGCGTCGATCTGGTCTTCGAAATCGACGAAGGCGAGCCGACCCGCGTGCGCGAGATCAACTTCATCGGCAACGAAGCCTATTCCGACGGCACCCTGCGCGAGCAGATCTCGACCAAGGAAACCGCCTGGTACCGGTTCTTCGGCACCGACGACACCTATGATCCGGACCGCCTGGCCTTCGACCAGGAACTGCTGCGGCGCTACTACCTTTCCAAGGGCTACGCCGACTTCCGGGTGCTGTCGGTCGTCGCCGACCTGACGCCCGACCGGCGCGACTTCTTCATCACGTTCACGATCGATGAGGGGCCGCGCTACGAGTTCGGCGATGTCATCGTCGTCAGCGAACTGCGCGGCCTGGAGCCCGAGGACATCGAGGGCGAACTGAGCATGGATCCGGGCGACTGGTACGACGCCCAGGAGGTCGAAGACGTCGTTCAGGATATGACGATCGAGCTTGGCAACCGCGGCTTCGCCTTTGTCGAAGTTCGCCCCCGTGCCGAGCGCGACCGCGAGAACCTCACCGTCAATGTCAGCTTCCTGGTCGGTGAGGGCGAACACATCTACGTCGAACGGATCGACATCTACGGCAACTTCCGCACCGAGGACGAGGTCATCCGGCGCCAGTTCAAACTGGCCGAGGGCGATGCCTTCAACCTCGCGCGTCTGCAGCGCTCGGAGAGGCAGGTCCGCGAACTCGACTTCTTCAACACGGTCGACATCACGACGGAGCCGGGCAGCCAGCCCGACACGACGATCATCAATGTCGCGGTCGAGGAAAAGTCGACCGGCGAACTTTCCCTGGGCGCGGGCTTCTCGACCTTCGACAGCGTGCTGTTCAATATTTCGATCCGCGAGCGCAATCTGCTCGGCAAGGGACAGCGTCTTTCGCTCGACCTTGCTCTATCGACGCGTCGCCAGACCATCAATCTGAGCTTTACCGAGCCCTACTTCCTTGATCGCGATCTGTCGGCCGGCTTCGATATCTTCAAACGCCGCCTCGATCTGCAGAGCGAATCCTCGTTCACCCAGGACAACATCGGCTTCGTTCTGCGCATGGGGTATCCGGTCACCGAACACCTGCGCCAGTCGCTCTATTACAGCCTTACCTCGACCAAGATCGAGGACGTCGATTCCAGCGCCTCGATCTACATCAAGGACCAGGAAGGCACGACCGTGACCTCGGCGATCGGCCAGCAGCTCGATTACGACCGGCTGGACGATTCGCTGGCGCCCACCAGCGGTTATCTGCTGCAGTTCGGCCAGGACCTTGCCGGCTTTGGCGGTACAGCCAAGTTCTTCCGCAATCGCGCCGGCGCCACCTTCTATTATCCGTTCGACCCTGATTGGGTGGGCAGCGTGAAGGTCGAGGGCGGCGTCATCGAGGGTCTCTTCGGGCAGGATGTGAACATCCAGGACCGCTTCTTCCTCGGCGGTTCCAGCCTGCGCGGCTTCGAGCCGGCCGGTGTCGGCCCGCGCGACGTGAAGACCGGCGATTCGTTGGGCGGCAATGTCTTCTACACGACCTCCTTCGAACTCACCGTACCACTCGGCCTGCCCAAGGAACTGGGGCTCACCGGCCGCCTGTTCAGCGACTGGGGCAACCTCTACGATGTCGATGAAGGTGGCCTGCCGACGATCAACATCCGTGATGAAAGCTACATCCGCGGCTCGGTCGGCATCGGCTTTGCCTACAACTCGCCGCTCGGACCGATCCGCCTGGACTTTGCCAAGGATGTCCGCCGCCTGGATTACGACCGGACCGAGTTCTTCCGATTCAGCTTTGGAACGACATTCTGATGAACGTTACACGCGCCTCGCGCCTTCTGGTCTGTGCCTGCATGCTGATGGCGGGCATGTCGCTGGGGTTGCGTCCCGCGAGCGCGCAACACATGGAGCCCACGGTCATTGCCGTGGTCGATCTGCAGCATCTGATGCGTGAATCCAAGGCAGGCCAGACCATCGAAAGCCAGATGGAACAACTGCGTCAGAACTTCGCCAACAGCGTGGCGCAGCGTGAAGATGCGCTGCGCCAGGAGGAACACGACATTCAGGAACAGGCCGCACTGCTTGCCCCTGATGTGCTGGCCGAACGCCGCCGCCAGTTCGAGGAGAAGGTCGTAGAACTGCAGCGCGACGTGCGCACGCAACAACAGTCGCTCGAGCAGACCTACGCCGGCGGCGTCGACCAGGTGCGTCAGGTCATCATCGAGATCCTGACACACATGATCGAGGAGCGTGGCATCGACCTTGTCCTGTCCCAGACTGCTGTTCTGGTGGGCAGCCGCACGCTGGACATCACCAACGATGTTCTCGCCAAGCTCGACCAGCAGCTTCCCTCGGTCACGTTGACGCCCCAGGGCGGCAACTGATCGTGTCGGACCCACGCTTCTTCCAACGCTCCGGTCCGTTCAGCCTCGGCCAGGTGGCAGAGGCTGTCGGCGCAACTCTGGGTGAGGGCAGCGATGGCGCGAGGATGGTGGTCGATGTCGCACCTCTCGATGCCGCCGGTCCCGATGACCTGAGTTTCCTCGACAACCGCAAGTACATCGCTGCCTTCGAAGCCAGCAAGGCAGGGGCCTGCGTGGTCTCTACGGACCTGGCCGGCCGCGCGCCTGACGGCATGACGGTGCTGGTGACCGGGGAACCCTACCTGGCCTTCGCCCTTGCCGCCCGCATGTTCTATCCGCCCGTTGCACCGCAGGCCTGGATCTCACCGGACGCGCGCATCGCGCAGGATGCTGTTCTGGGCGAAGGCTGCCGTATCGAGCCCTTTGCGGTGATCGGCTCGGGCGTGACCATCGGTGCACGCTGTCATGTCGGCGCGGGTGCAAGCATCGCCGCCGGCGTGGTGATCGGCGATGACTGCCGGATCGGTGACGGCGCGACGCTGATGTGCTGCCTGATGGGAAACCGCGTGGCCGTAGATCCCGGCGCACGTATCGGCACCCAGGGCTTCGGTTTTGCTGTCGGGCCGCGCGGTCCGGTGCGCATTCCCCATACCGGGCGTGTGGTGATCGAGGACGACGTGGAGATCGGCGCCAACACCACGATCGACCGCGGCACCACCGGCGACACGACCATCGGGCGGGGCACGATGATTGATAATCAGGTGCAGATCGCCCATAACGTCCACATCGGACGAGGCTGCATTCTGGCCGGCCAGGTAGGCTTGGCGGGCAGTTCCCGCATCGGGGACTACGCCATGATCGGCGGAAAGACGGGGGTGGCCAACCACGTCAAGGTTGGCCAGGGCGCGCGCATCGGGGCACTGAGCGGCGCTGCGGATGATCTCCCGGATGGCGGGACCTATCTGGGTTCTCCGGCCATCCCCATCAAGGATTTCTGGCGCCAGCAGGTGGCTCTTCGACGTCTTGTCAGTCGGGGCAAAGGGGCATGAACGACAGCGCACATACCAAGCCGGCGGGCAGGACCGTCGATCTCGTCACCATCGAGCGGGTCATGGAGATGATCCCGCATCGTTACCCCTTTTTGATGATCGACCGGGTGATCGACGTTGTTCCCGATGTCGGCGCCGTCGGCATCAAGAACGTCTCGATCAACGAGCCCCATTTCCAGGGTCATTTTCCGCGACGGCCCGTGATGCCCGGCGTCCTCATCATCGAGTCGATGGCCCAGTCCGCCGCCGTCCTTGTGGTCGAAACCCTGGGCAAGGAGTTTGAAGGCAAGCTCGTCTATTTCATGTCCGTCGACCGCGCCCGTTTCCGCAAGCCCGTGGTGCCTGGTGACGTGATGTATGTGCATGTCCGCAAGGAGCGCCAGCGCGGTCCGGTGTGGAAGTTCACGGCGGAGGCCAAGGTCGAGGGCACCGTGGTCGCCGAGGCGACCTATTCCGCCATGATCCTCGACAGTTGACGCAAGGTTCCATGGCCGACATCCATCCCACCGCCATCGTCGAAACAGGCGCACGGCTGGCCGATGACGTACGTATCGGCCCCTATTGCGTGGTCGGCCCCATGGTCGAACTCGGCGCAGGCGTGGTGCTGGAATCCCATGTCGTCGTCGGCGGGCGCACCAGGATCGGCGCAAACAGCCACATCTTTCCCTTCGCCTCGATCGGTCTCAAGCCCCAGGACCTGAAGTTCAAGGGCGAGGAGAGCGAGCTGATCATCGGCAAGGGCAACCAGATTCGCGAACACGTCACCATGAACCCCGGCACGGCCGGCGGCGGTCTGGTGACCAAGGTGGGCGACAACTGCCTGTTCATGGTCGGCTCCCATGTCGCCCACGACTGCGTCATCGGCGACAATGTCATCATGGCCAACAACGCCACCCTGGCGGGTCATGTCTCCCTCGGCGACAACGCCATCATCGGCGGTCTCTCGGCCGTGCATCAGTTCGTGCGTATCGGCCATCACGCCATGGTCGGGGGCATGTCTGGCGTCGAGCAGGATGTCATTCCCTTCGGGTCCGTCACCGGCGACCGCGCCCACCTGCAGGGCCTCAACCTGGTCGGCCTCAAGCGCCATGGCTTCGAGCGCGAGGACATCCACACCCTGCGCAACGCCTACCGTCTGCTCTTTGCCGACGAAGGCACGCTTTCCGAGCGGCTTTCGGACGTGGCCAAGGTCTTTGGCGAAAACTCCGTTGTGGCCGCCATCGTCGGTTTCATGCGTTCCGAAAGCCAGCGCGGCATCTGCCAGCCCCGTGACGGACATGCCGACTAGGCTCGGCATCGTCGCCGGGGGCGGCCTGCTCCCCGGCCATATCGCACAGCGTTGCCGCGAGCAGGGGCGGGAAGTCTTCATTGTCGCCCTCGAACAGCAGGCCGACCCCGCCGTGGTTGAACCCTGGCCTCATGTCTGGGTGCGCCTGGGTGCCGCCGGGACGGCCATCCGGCACCTGCGCGAGGCGGGTGTGGAGGAGGTCGTCATGGCCGGTCCCGTCCGGCGTCCCTCGCTCTCCGAACTTCGCCCCGATGCCCGCGCCCTGCGCTTTCTCGCCCGCGGCGCTCTCTCCGGCGGCGACGACGGCCTGCTTTCGGCAGTGGTCCGCTCCCTGGAGGAGGAGGAGGGTTTCCGTATCGTCTCCGTGCAGGACGTCGCCGGCGGCCTGCTGGCCCGCGAGGGCACCCTGGGCGCCCATGCCCCCGCCGCGGAGGACCGCAGCGATATCGCGCGCGGCGTCGCTGTGCTCGCGGCCATGAGCGCCGTCGATGTCGGCCAGGCCGTCGTCGTCCAGGCCGGCGTGGTGCTGGGCGTCGAGGCCATCGAAGGCACGGATGCGCTGATCCGCCGTTGCGGCGAGCTCCGGCGTGATGCCAAGGGCCCCGTGCTCATCAAGCTCGCCAAGCGCGGACAGGAGCAGCGCGTCGACCTGCCCACCATCGGCCCCGACACGGTGGCCGGCTGCCGTGATGCGGGCTTTGCGGGCATCGCCATCGAGGCCGGCCGTTCGCTCATGGTCGAGCGCGATACGACCATCGCCACGGCCGATGCCGCCGGCATGTTTCTACTCGGCCTGCGGCCGGACACCGCCTGAGCCGTGGAGCCCCTGATCTATCTTGTGGCGGGCGAACCCTCCGGCGATGTGCTGGGCGCTGCGCTGATGTCCGCACTGCGCCAGCGCACCGACGGTCAGGTGCGCTTTGCCGGCGTCGGCGGACCCGCCATGGCCGAGCAGGGGCTCGAAAGCCTGTTTCCCATGTCGGATCTTTCGATCATGGGCATCGTGGAGGTTCTGCCCAGCCTGCGCCGTGTCTTCCGCCGCATGGACGAAACCGCGCAGGCCATCCGCGAAGCTCGCCCGGACGTCGTCGTCACCATCGATTCCCAGAGTTTCTCGGTGCGCGTTGCACGGCGTCTGGCGCCCTCGCCATGCCCCATCGTGCAGTATGTCGCGCCGACCGTGTGGGCCTGGAAGCCCTGGCGGGCCAGGCACCTCGCCAAGGTGGTGAACCGTGTGCTGCTGCTTTTCCCGTTCGAACGTCCGTACTGGGATGCGGTCGGTCTGGACGCCGTGGATGTCGGTCACCCGGCCGCCTCCGCAACGGTCGATCCGGGCGAGGTTGCCGAAACCCGCCAGCGCCTGCTGCAGGGCAGGGAAGGGCCGCTGCTGACCGTGCTGCCCGGCAGCCGTCGGGGCGTCATCACCCGCCATCTTCCGGTCTTTCGCGGCGCCGTCGAACGCCTGCTCCCCGATCATCCGGGGCTGACAGTCGCCATCCCCACGGTGCCTGGCATGTCCGGCGCGATGGCCGAGGAGATCGCCGCCTGGCCGGTGCCGGTGAGCCTTGTCGAGGGCGGGGTCAACCAGCGTCTGGCCGTGATGGCCGCCGCCGATGCGGCGCTCGCGACCTCCGGCACCGTTGCCCTGGAACTGGCGGCGGTCGGCACGCCCCATGTCATCGCCTACCGCGCCAATGCGCTCACGGCGGCTATCGTGCGCCGTATGGTGCGCATCGACATGGCCTCACCCGTGAATCTGGTGGCCGGACGCCGGGTGACGCCGGAACTGATCCAGGAGCAATGCACCCCGGATCGTCTCGCGGGTGAGCTTTCAGAGCTGCTCGGCAATGCAGAGGCAGTCGAGACGCAAAAGGCCGCCATGAACGAGGTCATGACGGCCCTTGGTCGCGGTGGTCCGCCACCCAGCGAGCGGGCGGCGGACGCCGTATTGGCTCTGATTGCCGCTAAGGCGGACTAGAGGCTTACCAGACGCCGGTATTCGGCATTGATGCCCAGGGTTCGGCCGGGGCCTTGGCGTCGCCCTTCTGCAGCAGCTCGATGGAGATGCCGTCGGGCGAGCGCACAAAGGCCATGTGGCCGTCGCGCGGCGGGCGGTTGATCGTGACACCGCCGTCCATCAGGCGCTGGCAGGAAGCGTAGATGTCGTCGACCTCGTAAGCGAGGTGGCCGAAGTTGCGGCCGCCGTCATAGGGCTCGGGGTCCCAGTTGTGGGTCAGTTCCACCTGGGCTTCCTCGTCGCCGGGAGCAGCCAGGAAGATCAGGGTGAAACGGCCCTGTTCGCTGTCGTAGCGGTTGACTTCCTTCAGGCCCAGCTTGTCGCAGTAGAAATCGAGCGAGGCATCGACATCGGTCACGCGGACCATGGTGTGGAGGTACTTCATCAACAAACTCCGTCAAATGGGCTGCGGATTCAGGTGAGCAACAGCAGGGCGAGTACCGCCAGGGCAGCGACAAGCAGCAGGTCGGACCGGCTGCGGCGCGGCCGCCTGTTGTCGTTGGCCGGGCGGCGCAGGGGAACACGCGTCCCCTGCATACCGGCCCAGGCTACCGGCTGCCGGCTGCGGCGTGGTGCGGGCTGCACCATGGTCAGGGCCGCTGGTCCATCGGCAGGTAGTCGCGGCGTTCGGCGCCGGTGTAGACCTGCCGCGGACGCCCGATCTTCTGCGAGGGATCCTCGTTCATCTCGTTCCACTGGGCGATCCAGCCGATCGTGCGCGCCACGGCGAACACGGCGGTGAACAGGTTACGGGGAAT
>CALLQH010000315.1 GCA_938014945.1 uncultured bacterium
TCACCAGCCCGGCCGAGGCCTTCCTGACCTACGTCAAGGTGGGTTTCTTCGTCTCGCTGTGCATCTCGCTGCCGTTCCTGGTGTGGCAGATTTGGTCCTTTGTGGGGCCAGGTCTCTACAAGAAGGAAAAGTTCGTCGTCCTGCCCTTCCTGCTGGTTTTTCCCATCCTGTTCACGATGGGCGCGGCGATGGTCTATTACGCCTTCTTCCCCGTGGCGCTGGAGTTCCTGCTGTCGTTCCAGCAGCCGGCTGCCAACGACCAGATCGCGGTTCAGGCCCAGTTCAAGATCAGCGAGTATTTCAGCTTCCTGCTGAAGCTGATCTTTGCCTTCGGCATCAGCTTCCAGCTTCCCCTGGTGGTGACGCTGCTTGCCCGCATGGGCATGGCTACGGCTACGGGCCTGCGCGAGAAGCGCAAGTACGCCATCGTCGCGGTCTTCGTGCTGGCCGCCATCATCACGCCGCCCGATCCCTTCAGCCAGCTTGGCCTGGCGATCCCGCTGCTGATCCTCTACGAGGTCTCGATCGTCTGCGCTCGCATGGTCGAACGCAGCAAGGCGCGCAATGCCGCCGAGGCGGAGGCCGAGGAGGGCGCGGAGCCGCCTGAGGATGACGACGGCGCCGCCGACGATTTCGTCGAGGAAACCGACTTCAACCCGACACGCTGAGGCCGATTGCGGCAAATCCTGCCGCGGCTGTGGACCCGTTCCGGAGGGGGCCTTATATAGGCCGCCCGAAAGGAGCGGCCCAATGCACGATATCGCCTGGATCCGGGAGAACCCCGACGCCTTCGACACCGCCTGCCAGAAGAGGGGGCTGTCGTCGCTGTCCAGGCAGGTTCTCGACCTTGATCTGCGTGTGCGTCAGGCCAAGAACGCGCTGCAGGACCTGCAGCAACGCCGCAACGAACTCTCCAAGCAGATCGGCCAGGCCAAGAGCAAGGGCGAGAACGCCGATGCCGCCATCGCCGAGGTCGCCGAGATCAAGGACGGCATGAAAGCCGCCGAGGACGAGGAGCGCGAGGTTTCGGCCGAGCTGGAGAGCCTGCTGGCGGGCATCCCCAACATGCCGGCGCAGAACGTGCCGGTGGGCGCCGACGAGGCCGACAATGTCGAGATGCGCCGCTGGGGCACGCCGCGCAGTTTCTCGTTCACGCCCAAGGAGCACGACGCGCTGGGCGCCGGCCTGGGCATGATGGATTTCGATCTGGCCGCCGACATGTCCGGTTCGCGCTTCGTGATCCTGACCGGCGCGCTTGCCCGTCTGGAAAAGGCGCTGGCCCTGTTCATGCTGGACATCCACACGCGGGAATACGGCTACACGGAAGTCTCGCCGCCACTGCTGGTGCGCCCGGAAGCGGCCTACGGCACCGGTAACCTGCCGAAGTTCGAGGAAGACCTCTTCCTCACCACCAACGGCCATTACCTCATCCCCACGGCCGAGATGCCGCTGACCAACATGGTCCGCGACCGCATCGTGGAGGACGAGGCGCTGCCCATGCGTTTCACCGCCTTCACGCCCTGCTTCCGCTCGGAAGCCGGCGCCGCCGGCAAGGACACCCGCGGCATGATTCGCCAGCACCAGTTCTGGAAGGTGGAACTGGTCTCGATCACGACGCCGGAGACGTCCTGGGAAGAGCACGAGCGCATGACTGCCTGTGCCGAGGAAGTGCTGCAGCGCCTGGAGCTGCCCTATCGCGCCATGGTGCTTTCGACCGGCGACATGGGCTTTTCGGCCGCCCGCACGCACGACCTGGAGGTCTGGCTGCCCGGCCAGAACGCCTACCGCGAGATTTCGAGCTGCTCGAACTGCACGGACTTCCAGGCCCGCCGCATGAAGGCGCGCTGCCGTCCGCGAGGCGAAAAGAAAACGCGGTTCGTCCACACGCTCAACGGCTCGGGCGTCGCCGTCGGACGCGCGATGATCGCTGTGCTGGAGAACTATCAGCAGGAAGACGGATCAATCGCCATTCCCAGCGCCCTGGTGCCCTACATGGGCGGCCTCAACCGGATCGGACCGGCAGCATGAGAATCCTCGTCACCAACGACGACGGCATCGACGCCACCGGCATCGGCCACCTGGAGACCATCGCCAGCGAACTTTCCGACGATGTCTGGGTCGTCGCCCCGGCGACAGAGCAGAGCGCCAAGGGCCATTCGATCTCCCTGCGCGATCCCGTGCGCCTGCGCCACTTCGGCGGACGCCGTTACAGCGTCGACGGCACGCCCGCCGACTGCGTCATGATGGGCATCCGCCACGTCATGGCCGAGGGCGGGGTCGATCTGGTGCTTTCGGGCATCAACCGCGGCGCCAACGTCGCCGACGACGTGACCTATTCCGGCACTGTCGCCGCAGCGATGGAGGCGACCCTGCTGGGCGTGCCCGCCATTGCGCTGTCGCAGGAATATCGCCAGGGGGAGCCGATCCACTGGGATACCGGCCGTTCCCACGGCGCCGATGTCATCCGCCGCACCCTGGAGGTCGGCTGGCCCAAGGGGGTGCTGATCAACATCAACTTCCCGCCGGTGCCGCCGGGCGATGTTGCCGGTGTCGAGGCCTGCCGCCAGGGCCAGCACGATTTCACCCTGCAGAAGCCCCAGATGCGTACCGATCCTTTCGGCCGCGATTACTTCTGGCTGGCCGGCTGGGGCCTGAACGTGGAGGACGCGCCGGAGGGCACGGACCTGCACGCGCTGCTGGCCCGCAAGATCTCCGTGACGCCGATCCACCTCGACATGACCCACGATGCAACGCTGGAGCGGCTGACCGGCGCCTTTGCATGATTTCCGACGCGGGCAAGATCCGGCTGCTGATGGAACTGCGCGCCCAGGGCATCACCGACACGCGGGTGCTCAGCGCCCTGGAGACGACGCCGCGCGATCTCTTTGTGCCCGATCACCTGCAGGATCAGGCCTGGGAGAACACGGCGCTGCCCATCGGGCGCGGGCAGACCATCAGCCAGCCCATTGTCGTTGCCCTGATGACCGCCCGCCTGCAGCTTTCCGAACGGATGCGGGTGCTGGAGATCGGCACCGGTTCTGGCTATCAGGCGGCGATCCTTTCGCGCCTCGCGCGCCGCGTTTACACCATCGAGCGCCACCGCGAGCTGGTGCCCCTGGCCCAGGCGCGGTTCGACGCTCTCAAGCTCCACAACATCAGCACCCGTGTCGGTGACGGTTCCCGTGGCTGGCCCGAGGCTGCGCCCTACGACCGCATCATCGTCACGGCCGCGGCGCGGCGCGTGCCGCCACGCCTGCTCGAACAGCTCGGTCCCGAGGGCATCATGGTGATCCCCGTCGGCGAATCGACCTGGGACCAGAAGCTGCTGCGTATCACACGCACCGAGGACGGCTTCGCCGAGGAGGTGCTGATGGACGTGCGTTTCGTGCCCCTGGTGGAGGACGAGGCGCACGGCCATTCCTGATCGGGGAAGAGGGCCTGCGTGCGGCACTGAACTGTCGCCACGCCGGGCCTTGGCCAGTAGGCTTGCGCCCATGTTGCGCAACGTCCTGGCCGCGATCCTGGTGCTTGTCCTGGCAGCGTGCTCGCAGAGCCCGGCGCCGGTGATCTACGGCCAGGGAACACCGCCGGCGCCCGACGTGCCGCTGCCGCCAGCCATTCCGCCCCAGAAGCTGTCGCAATTCGTCGAAGATCTGCCGCCGTTGCCGCCGCTGAAGCCGCAGCCGCCTTCCGTCGCGGTGGCAGGCGCGGACGTAGCCCCGGAATCCACGCCGACGCCTGCGCTGCTGCCGCCGACCGATCCCAGCCTGCCGCTTGCCAGTGTCGCGGCCTCACTGTTGCAACCGGCCTCGCCCGAGGCGCCCGCCGTCGTGCCCGAGCAGGCATCGGTGGGTTATGTCACGGTGCTGCCGGGCGACACGGTCTATGCCATTTCCCGGCGCTACGACGTGGCGGTCAAGGACATCATCGATGTCAACAACCTGCGCGAGCCCTATACCCTGTTCGTTGGCCAGGATCTGCGCCTGCCCAGCCAGCGTTATCACACGGTGGCGCCGGGCGAATCCCTCTCGGCGATCGCGGCACGTTACCGGCGGCCGGCCAACGACATCATCGCCGCCAATGACCTGAAGGCGCCCTACACCCTGTTTGTGGGGCAGCGCCTTGCGATTCCCGGCATTGCCGCCGACGGCACCGTCGCTGAGCAACCGGTGGAGGAGAACGAGGCCGTGGCCGCCGTGGCGGTGCCGGAAAACGTGGCGCTGCCGGCGCGCGGCAGCCTGCAGTTCATCTGGCCCGTGGACGGCACCGTGCTCTCGACCTTCGGGGCCAAGGACAACGGGCTGCACAACGACGGCATCAACATCGCCGCACCCGCCGGATCCCCCGTGCGCGCCAGCGAGGACGGGGTTGTCGCCTATGTCGGCGACGAGCTGCGCGGCTACGGCAACCTCATCCTGATCAAACATGCCGAGGGCTGGGTCAGCGCCTATGCCCACAACGCCAACGTGCGCGTGGCGCGCGGGCAGGAGGTCAAGCGCGGGCAGGTGATCGGTATCGTGGGTGTCACCGGCGGGGTCAGCGCGCCCCAGAGCCATTTCGAGCTGCGCCGCGACGGCCAGGCCGTCGATCCGCTGGATTTCCTGGTGCGGCTCTAGCCGTCAGTCCAGCGTACGGCCCAGGCGGCCGGCGAGGTCCTGAATGAACTGCCATGCGACGCGGCCGGAACGGGAGCCGCGCCCGGTCTGCCATTCGATCGCCTGGGCGCGCAGGTCCTGCGGGCTGATCTCGAGGCCGTAATGGGCGGCATAGGCCTCGATCATGGCGAGGAACGTCGGCTGGTCGCAGCCGTGGAAGCCCAGCCACAGGCCGAAGCGGTCCGAAAGCGAAACCTTCTCCTCGATCACCTCGGCCGGATTGATGGCCGTGGAGCGTTCGTTCTCCATCATGTCGCGCGGCATCAGATGGCGCCGGTTCGAAGTGGCATAGAACAGCACGTTCTCGGGACGCCCCTCCAGACCGCCTTCGAGCACCGCCTTCAGGGACTTGAAGGTGGCATCGTCGCTTTCGAAGGAAAGATCGTCGCACAGCAGGATGCAGCGTCGTTTCGCCGCGCGCAGGCGGGTGAGCAGGCGGGGCAGGCTGGCGATTTCCTCGCGGTGGATCTCGATCAGGGCGAGGGAGCCGGGGTTCTGCGCATTGATCTCGGCATGGACCGCCTTGACCAGGCTGGACTTGCCCATGCCGCGCGCACCCCAGAGCAGGGCGTTGTTGGCCGGCAGGCCGCGGGCGAAACGCTCCGTATTGCCGTAGAGCTGATCCTTGACCAGATCGACGCCCTTGAGCAGGCCGAGCGGCACCCGCTGGATCTGGGGAACCGCCTGCAGGGTGCCGGTGTCGGCGTGCCAGACGAAGCCGTCTGCGGCGTCGAGCGGGGTATCGTCGGCCACGGGGGGAGCCATACGCTCCAGCGCGTGGGCGATGCGGGCCAGAAGGGCCTGGGATTCGCTGTCGTTCATGGGCGGCTACCTAGCACGGGTGCTGTTGGGCGGGGAGAGGGAGAATGGGCCGGATCGGCTTGCATCGGCGGCTCCGGAGGCTATAGTCCGCCACCCTTTGCCACCCTCGGGAGTGCGACATGCTGATTTCACCGGCCTATGCCCAGGACGCAGCGGCCCCAGGCGGTTTCGACCCCGTGTTCCTGATCATGATGGTCGCGATGTTCGCGGTCTTCTGGTTCCTGGTGATCCGGCCCCAGCAGAAGCGGGCCAAGGAGCACCAGAACATGCTGAAGGCGATCAAGCGCGGCGACCAGGTGATCACCAACGGCGGCATCATCGGCAAGGTCTCCCGCATCGAGGGCGACGGCGTCATCCTGCTGGAGATCGCCGAGAACGTCCGTGTGAAGTGCCAGCAGTCGATGATCGCCGACATGGTCAAGAAGACCGAGCCGCGCGACGACGACAAGGCCGACGACAAGAAATAGGCGCGTCCGACCCGCATGTTGCAGTTCCCTCCCTGGAAGATCTGGCTCGTCAGCGTCATCTGCGCGCTGGGCGTGCTCTTCGCGCTGCCCAACGTCATCGGCAAGAGCACACTCGATAGCCTGCCGTCCTGGCTGCCCCACAACCAGGTCAGCCTGGGGCTCGATCTGCGCGGCGGCGTCTATCTGCTGCTGCAGGTCGATACGGACGCCTATGTCAGCGACCGTATGGCTGTGGTCGAGGAGGACATGCGCCGCATCCTGCGTGACGAGCGTATCAGCGTCGAGGTGCCCAACACGCGCGACGGCGTCCTCACCATGAGGCTGCGCAAGCCCGAGGACGCCACCAGGGCACAGGAATTGCTGCAGGACGTCAGCGAAGGCGTCGACGTCAGCGTTTCCGACGAAGGCACGGTCACGGCGACGCTGACGGAAAAGGGGCGTGACGACGGCCTTTCGGATGCCGTGGACCGCGCGCTGGAGGTCATCGGGCGGCGCATCAACGAGACCGGCGTGCGCGAACCCATCGTCCAGCGCCAGGGCACCGACCGTATCCTGGTGCAGGTGCCGGGCCTGGAGAACCCTGAGGAACTCAAGGACATCCTGGGTCAGACCGCGAAGCTGACCTTCCGCCTGGTCAACACGGAAACCGACATCAACGCTGCCCTGAACGGCCAGGTGCCCATCGGTTCCGAACTGCTTTATGGCGAGGGCGACGATGCGCCCTATGTCGTCTCCAAGCGCATCATGGTCTCGGGCGAGAGCCTGACGGGCGCGCAGGCGGCCTTCGATCAGGGTCGCCCGGTCGTTTCCTTCAGCTTCGACACTGCCGGCGCGCGCCGCTTCTGCGACGCCACCAGCGAGAATGTCGGCAGGCCCATGGCCATCGTGCTGGATGACAAGGTCATCAGTGCGCCGCGCATCAATGGCGCGATCTGCGGGGGCAGGGGCATCATCACCGGCAATTTCACGGTCGCCGAAACCAACCGGCTTGCCCTGCTGCTGCGCGCGGGCGCCCTGCCGGTGCCGATGTCCATCGTCGAGGAACGCACGGTCGGCCCGAGCCTGGGCGCCGACTCCATCCGCGCCGGCGAGATCGCCGCGATCATCGGCTTCGTTGCCGTGGTCGTCTTCATGCTGGGGGCCTACGGCCTCTTCGGTATCTTCGCCAACGTCGCGCTGCTGGCCAACATCATCCTGATCCTCGGCGCCATGTCGCTGCTGCAGGCAACGCTCACGCTGCCCGGTATCGCGGGCATCGTGCTGACCGTCGGCATGGCGGTGGACGCCAACGTGCTGATCTTCGAGCGCATCCGCGAGGAGATGGCCAACGGGCGAACACCGTTCAACGCCGTCGATACCGGCTTCAAGCGCGCCATGACGACCATCGTCGACTCGAACCTGACGACCATCCTGGCCGCCGGCCTGCTCTTCGGCCTGGGTTCGGGACCGGTGCGCGGCTTCGGCGTGACGCTGGCCATCGGCATCGTCACCTCCATGTTCACGGCCATCATGGTCACCCGTCTGCAGGCCGTGCTGTGGCTGCGCCGCAAGCGCCCGCAGACGCTGCCGTTGTAGGGAGGCCGGATCATGCGCCTGCTTCGACTGGTCCCCGCGACCCCGCACATCCCCTTCATGCGCTGGCACAAGCTGGCGCTGGGGCTTTCCTGCCTTTCGCTCCTGGGCTCCATCGTCGCGTTCGCGGTGCTGGGCATCAACTTCGGCATCGACTTCAAGGGCGGCACCCTGATCGAGGTGCGCACTGCCCAGACGGCCGACCTTCCAACGATGCGCAACAACCTCAACGGCCTGGGCCTGGGCGACGTATCGCTCCAGGAATTCGGCGCAGATGACGATGTGCTGATCCGCGTGCCGCTGCAGAGCGGCGAGGGCGAAGATATTCAGCAGGCTGCGGTCGTGAAGGTGCAGGAGGCTCTGGACGAAGCCTTCCCCGGCATCGAATACCGCCGTGTCGAGTTCGTCGGACCGCAGGTTTCAGGCGAGCTGATCGAAAAGGGCGTGATCGCCGTGGTCGTCGCCGTGGTCTTCATGATGGCCTACGTCTGGCTGCGCTTCGAATGGCAGTTCGGGGTCGGCGCCGTGCTGGCGCTGATCCACGACGTGGTCGCCACGATCGGCCTGTTCTGCCTGACACAGATCGACTTCGATCTGCCCGTGGTGGCTGCATTGCTGACCATCGTGGGCTACTCGATGAACGACACTGTGGTCGTCTATGACCGCATTCGCGAGAACCTGCGCAAGTACAAGCAGGAGAGCATGGCGGCCGTGGTCGATCGCTCGCTCAACGAGACGCTCTCGCGCACGGTCAACACTGCCCTGACGACGCTCCTGGCGCTCTTCGCGCTCTACATTTTCGGCGGCGAAGTGATCGCGCCCTTCGTGCTGGCGATGATCTGGGGTGTAGTGGTCGGCACCTATTCCTCTGTCTTCATCGGCGCGCCGTTCCTGCTTTACCTGCGCCCGGTGCGGCGTACCGAGAGCGGTGACGAAAAGGCCGACGGGGAAGCCGATCCCGGAACCGTGCAGCGCTAGGGATGGCTTCCGCCAGCGAACCGCGCCAGCGCAAGGTCATCAACGGCTACGGTGACGGCGGCTTCCGGATCGCCGGGGAGCGCGTCGAAGGCTCCGTCATCGTTTTTCCGCAGCGCTTCCTGACGTGGTCCGCTACCGATACCGCGAAACTCACCGCCGATGACCTGTCACCCCTGATCGATGCGGCAGGCGAGATCGACATCCTGTTGTTGGGCTGCGGTTCCGGCCCGCCGGTGTTCGATGAAGGTCTGCGGGATCTGTTGCGCCAGCACCGCATTTCGGTGGACGCGATGGACACAGGCGCAGCCTGCCGCACCTACAACATCCTGCTGACCGAGAGCCGCGCGATTGCGGCAGCCCTTATCGCGGTCTGATCCGGGCCGTCCTACCTACTGGACGATGTCCCAGGTGCCGTCGGGCTGGCGGCAGGCGGTGCCGTAGATCGTCTCGCTCTCGCCGCCGATGGTCACCAGCTTGGTATATTCCTGGCAGACCGGCGTCGTACCGGTCGTCGTCTCGTGAGCGACGGTCGTGGGTTCCGGGGCCGGTTCGGGCGCCGGGTCGCTCTGGTTTTCTTCGTAGAGATAGCCGGCAGCGTGGGTCTCGTAGCCCAGCGTCTGCTCCTTGAAGTGGGCCGAAAGCAGAATGCCGCCCGCGATGCCGGCAAACAGGATCACGGCCATCGCAATGGCCATGCGCAGCTTGTCGCTGTTGCTGCGATCGGCGTTACCGGGGTGGTATTCTTGGGTATGAAGGCTTGTCATTGCTCTCTCCGCGCCAATACGGGCAACGCAGTACCCGCAGCAAAGATGTAGACGCAGGGCTGCGCCATGGCGGGGTGCAAGTTGTGACAAAGCTGTGATTCACGCGCCCGACGGCGCCGGGCTCAGGCCGGGGCAGTGTCCATGGCCGGAAGGCGCACGATCATGCGCAGCCCGCCTTCGGCCCGGTTTGCCGCGGTGATCGTGCCGCCGTGGACGCCGATGTGACGGCGGCAGATCCAAAGCCCGATGCCGAAGTTGCCGGGGCCGTCGTTTTCCGCGCGCTCCGGCCGGATCGAGACATGGCGCTCGAAGATGCGCTCCAGCATGTCCTGCGCCACGCCCGGACCCTGGTCGTCCAGGATGACCTCGATCCAGGCGCCGTCGCGCGCCGCGGCAAGATGCAGCTTTGTGCCTGCGGGCGCGAAGCTGACGGCATTGTCGAGCAGGTTCTCGAACACGGTTTCCAGCAGGTCGACGTCGCCCGAAACCTGCAGGCCGGGTGCGATGTCGTCGGTCAGGGAGATGCCCTTGTCGCGTGTCGTGGTGCGGTAGTCCTCGGCCAGGGTTTCGAGGAGATCGGAGAGTTCCACCGGGCGGCGCTGCGGGGCGAGGGCGTCCGCGGCTGCCTGGTCGAGGCGTCGGATCGACTGGACGAGCTCGCTCAGCCGGTCGGTGGCGCGCAGGACGATGCCCAGGGTCTCGCGGGTTTCGGTCCGTTCGGCTTCGGCCTGCAGGCTTTCGGCGGCATGGCGGATGGTGGCGACCGGGGTCTTCAGGGCGTGCGCGTTGTCCTCGGCGGCACCACGCAGCTCCTCGGCGGTCCGGCGCATGGCCGCAACCAGCGCATCGAACTCCCGGGCCAGTTCGGAAAACTGGGGCATCTGCGGACCGTCGTCGAAGCGCGCCTGGGCGTCGCCCTCGCGCATGCTGCGCGCAGCGCGGCGCATGCGCGCCAGGCCCAGCAGAACGCTGGCGACCAGGGCCGCAGCGGCTACCACCAGGGTGATGTAGAGGGCCATGGCGGCATGGACCTGCGGCGAATCCCAGGTGTCGCGAACCGCCGCGGCACCGTATTCCGCGGCATTGTGCGAGAGCAGCAGCACCCAGCAGGCACTTTCGGAGCGATAGGGCACGATCGAGGTGATCAGCTCAGGCGCGCCTTCTTCCGACTGATAGTCGGTGGTACGGGGCGATCCGGCCTGACAGGTGCCTTCCAGTTCGGAAAGCACGCCCAGCGCGACGATCTCGCGCTGCTCGGTCTCCATCTGCCAGGCCTTAAGGCGGGCATTGGTGGCGACATAGAAGAATCCGGTCGAGGCGCTGTCCAGGGGGCGGACAAAGACGCGGATCCTGGCGATTTCAGGATCGATCCGGGCAACCGCCAGGGCAAGATCGGGCAGCACGGCATCGACCGGCTGCTCCAGCAGCGGTGTCATGGTGCGCATCACCAGAGCGCCCTGGTGATGGATGCTACGCAGCAGCAGTTCTCGCTGGCTGTCGTCGGACTGGCGGAATTGATCGAAGATCATGGCCGGCACCACGATGGTCACCGCCAGGAGCAGGGCGAGCGGTCCCCAGGTCGCGGCACCAATCCGAGAGAGGCGCTTGGTCACGGTTTTCCGGGCGAGCGCCAGCGATACCCGAAGCCGGGGTAGTTCTCGATGGCGGAGAAGCCGGAATCGAGCGTTTCGAACTTCCGGCGGATGCGCTTGATGAAACCGCGCACGTTGCTGCGGTAACCGTCGGAGCCGGATCCGGACTGAAAGCCGGAGCCGTGCACAAGATCGTAGAGTTCCCTGTAGGTCACATCGCGGCCGGCGCGCTGGGCCATCATGGCGACCATGTCGAATTCCGTCAGGGTGAGGTCGATCTCCTGACCCCGCCAGCGGGCCCGGCGCGCCGTGAGATCGAGGACAAGGTCACCGATGGTGGCGAGGTCGTCCGCGCCTTGGCCGCCCGCCTGTGGTGCCTCCGAGGTCCGCGTCGCGGCGACCCGCAGCCGGTGGGCGAGGATGGTGACGCTGCGCTCCTTGTCGACGAAGTCGACGGCGCCGAAACCCAGCGCAGCTTCCTCGTACACCTGGTCGGAAAGGCTGGTCAGCATCACGGCCGGGGTCATCACCCCTGCCGCACGAAGCCTTTCGAGAACCTGCGGCCCCTCCATCTCCGGCATACGCCAGTCGAGGACGATCACGTCGCAGGTGCTCCGCTCGGATTCGCCGGCCAGGGCGGCCAGGGCAGGGGCGCCGCCGTCGAAGGCTTCCACCTCGAAACCCTCGCGGCGCAGCCCGGCGGCAATGGCATCGCGAAACAGGCGGTCATCGTCGACCAGCACGACGCGGATCGGGCTGTCGGCGCTCATTGCCGGACCATGTCGGCTGCGCAGCCGTCTGGCTGATCGGTCTCGTAGGAGAGCACGGTGCGGTGGCTGGTTTCGAGATCGGGATAGAGCAGCAGGCCGAAACGGCAGGCCGAAGCCTCGTAGATCCAGACCACGGCCGGGGCGCGGTCCTCCCGCATATCCGGCTGTCCGATCAGTGCCGCCACCATGTCATCCTCAAGGCCGACCAGCTTGTCCAGGGGAATAGCAGGCACCGGTGGCTTCTCGGCGGGCAGGGGTGGGGGCGTCTCGGGCTCGGCAGGCTGCGGGACGGACGCCGTTGCCGGTTCCTCCGTCGCTGCCGCAGGTTCCGCGGGCGCAACGGGTGCCTCCGGCGTGGTGCAGGCTGCGCAAATCGCGAGGATGAGAGGTGCTAAAACGTGCCGCATGGCCATCACAAACAAGAAAGGGACAGGGATGTCTCCCTGCCCCTCCCATGCCGAAGACGTCCTTGGATCAGAGGTACCAGAGGTTCTGGCCCGAGACCATGCAGAACAGCATGGGGAGCGAGAGCATGGTGTTGGTCCGCGAGAAGAGCATGGCCGTGCGTGCCGATTTCGCCTTGCTTGCGGCGTCGGCCTCGACGATGCCAAGTGCGCGCTTCTGGTTGGGCCAGATCACGAACCAGACGTTGAACCACATGATGGCGCCCAGCCACATGCCGATGCCGATGGCAGTGGACGTACCGTTGTCGGTGATGCCCAGGGCAATGGCGTCGTGGATGTAACCGTTCAGACCGGCCAGGATGAGGCCGGTGATGATGGTCGCCATGGCACTCCAGCGG
>CALLQH010000316.1 GCA_938014945.1 uncultured bacterium
CACCAGCGCCCCAACGCTTCAAACCCGGCAGAATTGGTGACTTTCAAGCAAACCTCATGCCATGGAAAGCCCCCGCGACAGGTGTGAGGGGGATGAAACCTCGGCTTGTCGCGCCCGCGCCCAACCACCATGATGGCCGCCCTTTTTCGCCTATCGGGAGCAGAGAATGTCCGAACCCGTCGTCGGGGTCATCATGGGCAGCCAGTCCGACTGGGAGACCATGCGCCATGCCGCAGAGACCCTGGAGGGCCTGGGCATTGCCCATGAGGTCAAGATCGTCTCGGCCCATCGCACGCCCGACCGCATGTTCGCCTATGCCGAAGCCGCCCGCGGGCGGGGCCTGAAGGCGATCATCGCCGGCGCGGGCGGCGCCGCGCACCTGCCGGGCATGACCGCCGCCAAGACTCCCGTTCCGGTGCTGGGCGTTCCCGTCGAAAGCAAGGCGCTGTCGGGCCTCGACAGCCTGCTCTCCATCGTCCAGATGCCCTCGGGCTTTCCCGTCGGCACCCTGGCGATCGGCAAGGCCGGCGCAATCAACGCCGCACTGCTCGCCGCCGCCATCGTCGCGCTGGGCGACGACAAGGTGGCCGCGGCGCTGGATGCATGGCGCGCGCGCATCACCGACAGCGTCGCCGATGCGCCCAGCGACGACGGCTGAGCCATGACCGACGACCACAGGATCGTTGCCCCCGGCGGCACCATCGGCATCGTCGGAGGCGGCCAGCTCGGCCGCATGACCGCCCTGGCGGCGGCCAACCTCGGCTACCGCTGCCACATCTTCTGCCCGGAGCACGACGCCCCGGCCTCGCAGGTCGCCGCGCAGACGACCGTCGCCCCCTATGAGGACGGCGAGGCGCTGGACCGCTTCGCCGCCTCGGTCGACGTCATCACCTACGAATTCGAGAACCTGCCGACCGCATCCTTTGCCCGCATGGGCGCCATCGTGCCGGTGCGGCCGCACTGGCGCTGCCTGGAGACCACCCAGGACCGGGTGACGGAGAAGGACTTCATCAACGGCGAGGGCATCCCCACCGCCCCCTACCGCGCCGTCGACGGGCCCGAGGCCCTGGCGCGGGCACTGGAGGAACTGGGACGGCCGGCCATCCTGAAGACCACGCGGCTGGGCTACGACGGCAAGGGCCAGGTCGCCATCGGGCCGGACGACGATCCCGCCCGGGCGTGGGAACGCATGGGCGGCGGCCAGGGCATCCTCGAGGGTTTCGTCGACTTCGAGCGCGAGATATCGGCCATCGTCGCGCGCGGCGGCGACGGCGCCACGGCGAACTTCGACATCGTCTGGAACGAACACGCCAACCACATCCTGGCGGCAACCCATGCCCCCGCGCCGATCCCGGCCAACATGGCGGAGGAAGCGATGGAAATTTCCCGCCGCCTGGCCGAAGCGCTCGATCTGGTCGGTCTGCTGGCGGTCGAGATGTTCGTGGCGCGCGACGGCCGCCTGCTGGTCAACGAACTAGCGGCCCGGCCGCACAACTCCGGCCACTGGACGATGGATGCCTGCGTCTCCAGCCAGTTCGAGCAGTTCGTGCGCGCCGTGACGGGGCTGCCGCTGGGCGATCCCTCACGCCACAGCGACGCGGTGATGGAAAACCTGCTGGGCGATGCCATCGAGGCATGGCCGGCCCTTCTGGCCGAGCCCAACGCCAAGCTGCACCTCTACGGCAAGGCCGAGGCACGGCCCGGCCGCAAGATGGGTCACGTCACGCGGCTGTTTGCCCGGAGCCCGTCCGGCGACTCCCGCGCCGCCTGAGAAAAGAACCCAAAACCCTTTCGGTATCAGGTAGATAGCGTTCGATCCTGCCGCGTGCCTTCTGGATCTTCATGACATCCTCGATGCGCCGGTCCAGGAAGCCCCAACTGGCCTCGGAACCCTCGGACGTATCGCTCAACCAGAACATCAGCGTTGAGATATAAACGCCGGATAACAATAGGCGTTTTGTGTAGAAGCTGAAGTCCGTCGAGGTGTCGCCCGCGGCATGCCACATGGCGTCGACGGTGCGGTAGAGACTGCGCAGGCCGCCCGGCCCGTTCTGCGGCAGGGCCTGCAGCGCCAGCGCCCGGCGGATGGCTTCCCGGTGTTCCTCGTGCTGCTCCAGGCGCACGCGCACGGCCGTGGCGATGCGGTCGCGGTGGCGCATGTTGCCGAGATTGCGCCGCGCCAGTTCGGCGACCATCGCGCGGTCTGCTTCCTCTACCCAAAGGGCGACAGCCTCGTCGGGGCCGCCGGGAAAGAGGCGCGCGACATCGGCAAGGTCGAGCCCCAGATCGCCCGCGCCGGCACGCAGGGCCGCCATGGTCCAGCCGTCGAAGGGGACATGGGAAAGGGTCGCGGCGAGCAGGGCGTGCCGCTCCTTGTCGCGGACAGGCGTGGGATGTTTCCGCGTCATTGGGCAGCGGCCTCCGTCGTTTCGGCAGGTTCATCGGTGCGCGGCGGCGCGAACCAGCGCATCTCGCTCTCGAAGATCAGGCTCGAAAGGTCGTTCATGCGCCGGGGGTAGAGAATGCCGTCGAGGTGGTCGAACTCATGCTGAACGACCACGGCATGAAAGCCCTCCACGGTGCGGTCGATGACACTGCCGTCGGGCGCCGAGCCGGTGTAGCGCAGCCGTGTGCGACGCGGCACCAGACCGCGCAGGCCGGGCACCGACAGGCATCCTTCCCACCCCTCCACCGTCTCCTCGGTGAGGAAGCTGATGACGGGGTTCACGATGGCGGTGACGCCGGGATAGGCGGGATCCTCCGGCGTGATGAAGACGACCACCCGCAGCGGCACATGAACCTGGGGCGCGGCAAGCCCCCTGCCCCGGGCATCGAACATGGTCTCGGTCATGTCCTCGACCAGGCGGGCGATCTCCGGCGCCGTGGGATCTGGAACCTCCTGCGCGCGCTGCGCCAGGACCGGATGGCCCATGCGTGCGATCTTGAGGATGGCCACCGCAGCGTTCCCCTAGCCGTGCACCATGTCGCAGCCCAGGTAGCGCATGCCGAAACCGCTGCCGCGGCTGAAGACATGGCCCATGGAGGGCGCGGGGAAGTGCTGGGTCATCATCAGGATGTCGGTCTCTGCCATGGATTCCAGGAACCGCCGGCGCGTACGCGCGCCTTCGAGCGGGTCGCTGTCATAGATGGGGCTCCACTCCGGATGGGGCAACTGCAGCGGCGAATGGATGAGATCGCCCGACATCACCGCCCGCTGGCCGCGGGAGGCAAGATGAATGGCGACATGGCCGGGGGTATGGCCATGGGTCGGCTCGAACCAGCAGCCGTCGTCGAGGGCGAAATCGGCCTCCACGATCTCGGCAAGGCCCGCCTCCAGCACCGGCTGCACGCTCTCACGGTAGATCGAATCGCCGTTGCGACCCTCCTCCTCGGCAAAGGCGACTTCCTTGCGAGAGAAGATGTAGCGGGCATTGGGGAAGCTCGGCACCCAGCGGCCGTCGAGCAGGCGCGTGTTCCAGCCGGCGTGATCGACGTGCAGATGGCTGCACATGACGATGTCGATCTGCTCGGGCGCCACGCCCGCCTTGGTCAGGTCCTCCAGCAGCGTGTACTCGGTGTGCTGGTGGTATTCCGGCATGGTCGGGTGGTTCTTGTGGTTGCCCACGCAGGTGTCGAGCAGGATGTTGTGGTGCTTCGTGCGCACCAGATAGGCCTGCACCGGCATCAGCATCTGCCCCGTGGCGGGGTCCAGCGCGTGGGGCTCGGCCCAGCTGCGCAGCGGGGCCACCCTCTCGGGCGTCGCATCGGGAAAGACCTCGTGCGGCAAACCGGCAAGGCCGAAGGATTCGACCACGGTCGTGATCGCGATATCGCCGATGGAAATGCTCATGTCTCGATCACCAGCAGGCCCTCCCTGACCAGCCGGCGGACCAGCACGAGGCGCCCTGCCGCGTCCAGCCCGCCCTTCATCTCGGCGAGCCTATAGCCTGGCGTGGTGAGCGCAAAGCGCACCGCCGCCTCCGCCGCCAGGGGGAAGGCGAGTTCGCCGCGCTGGTGCAGCACGGCGATCTCGTCGTCGCGCCTCTCGAAGCGCAGGATGGCCGTGGCGCGCGGCGCCACGCGGCTTTCCTGGGTGAGGTCCGGCAGCGCGGCAAGCTGGGCGAACTGGCCGTCGAGCAACGGCATCCGGCCATTGACGAAGGCCGCATCCAGACCGCGCCAGGCCTCGGCCAGCGCGCCCGAGGCGCCAAGCACCGCCAGTGCCTCCTCCAGCATGGGTGCGAGCGTTTCCGCGCCCGGCCCCGGCGGCACCCTGGGCAGGGCCCGGCGCAGGGCCGGCTCCTTCAGGGCCGCAAGGCGCACCGCCTCGGCCAGCAGATCGGCCCAGGTGGTGGCAAGTATTCCCAGCGTGATGTGGAGCGAGGTTTCCTCGGTGGCGCGGGCCTCGTGCACCAGGCCGCGCGGCAGGTAGAGCATGTCGCCCGGTTCAAGGGTGAAGGTCTGGCGCACCGGCATGGCGGCATAGTGCTCGGGCACCGGCTGCTGCACCTTCAGGGGAAGCTCCACCGCCGTATCGAACAGAGACCAGTCCTTGGTGCCGGCAAGCTGCAGCACGAAGACGTCATGGGTGTCGTAGTGGCGGCGCAGACCCTGGGCGCTGTCGCCCGCCCGGTCGTGGCTACTCCCGCCGGTGAGATAGACGTTGCACTGGGCAGCATGGCCCAAAGCCTGCTCCATCGCCCGGCAGAGGCGGCGAAGCGGCGGCCAGCGCTGGTCCAGGCGCTCAAAAACCACCGTGGCGCCGTCCCGGAACAATTCGAACAGGCGTGCCGGATCGACCAGATTGTCGAACATGTAGGCGTCGCGCTCGATGCGGCGGTCGCTGTGGACGATGCGCAGATCCGGCCTGCGAAAGGTCTGGCTGCCCAGTAGCGCCTCGATGTCGCCAAGGCCCAGCAGATCGGCAAAACGGGAGGGCTCACCCGGCTGGATCAGCAGCGGGGCCCGTTCCCAGTGATCGGACAGGAACTCCGAAACGGCAACGGGCGCCAGGAGATCGTCCAATCCCATGGCGCCCGCGCGCTCAGTTACCGGCAAGACGGAATCAGCCGTCCGAGTCGCCCTCGGACTCCTCATCCATATCGTCTTCGGTGTCGATATCGTCCTCGTCCTCGCCTTCGCTGTCGGTATCCATGTCATCGGCATAGGCGGAACGGCCCACCAGGGCGGTGGCGCCCACGGCGGCAACCGCAAGGCCGAGCGCCCGGCGGCGGGTGACGATCTGCTCGTCCGTCAGGGTCAGCGGGCCTTCGGCGGTTTCATCCGTCATCATTCGGTCTCCTTGGCTACGATTGTAGTGTTTCGCCCTTGCCGGGGATGCTATTCCGACTGCGCTGGTTCGGCAATGCGGCTTGCTTCCAGCGCTTCACAAGGCCCTGTCCCTGTGCTATCAGCCGCGCCCCATCGGGAACGAATCGACACGACCCGGCGCCTTGTGGCGTCGGCACGACCAGAGGAGAAGTCCCATAGTCCAGGTCACCGTACGCGACAACAATGTCGACCAGGCCTTGCGCGCGCTGAAGAAGAAGCTGCAGCGCGAGGGCGTCTATCGCGAGATGAAGCTGCGTCGCCACTTCGAGAAGCCCTCGGAGAAGAAGAAGCGCGAGCGTGCGGAGGCGGTTCGCCGCGCCCGCAAGCTGGCCCGCAAGCGCGCGATTCGCGAAGGCAGCTCCGAGTAGCATCGGCTGCCCTTCTGCTGACCGGAATTCCGGCGGATGCATCCAGGTGCATCCGCCGTTTGGTTTGGGCTGATTTCAGCGCCTGGACAGGCAGGCGCCTGCCCGCAGGGCCGTAACGGTCCGGCTCAGTCCTGCGCCTTGACGATATCCTCGACCATCTTCTTGGCGTCGGCGAACAGCATCATGGTGTTGTCCTTGTAGAACAGCGGGTTGTCGATGCCGGCATAACCCGGCGACAGCGACCGCTTGACCACCAGCACGGTGCCCGCCTTCTCCACATCCAGGATCGGCATGCCCGCGATCGGCGAGCTGGGATCGGTCTTTGCCAGCGGATTGCACACGTCGTTGGCGCCGATGACGAAGGCGACATCGGCCGTGGCGAACTGGCTGTTGATCTCCTCCAGCTCGAAGACCTCGTCATAGGGCACGTTGGCCTCGGCCAGCAGCACGTTCATGTGGCCCGGCATGCGCCCGGCCACGGGATGGATGGCGTACAAGACCTCCACGCCCTGCTCCTTCAGGAAATCGGCCATCTCGCGCAGGGCGTGCTGGGCCTGGGCGACGGCCATGCCGTAACCCGGGACGATGATGACCTTGCGCGCGTTCTGCATGATGAACGCGGCATCCTCGGCGCTGCCCTGCTTGACGTTGCGCTCGCCCATGTCGGCCGCGGCACCCGCCGTGGCGCCGAAACCGCCCAGGATGACGTTGACGAAGCTGCGGTTCATCCCCTTGCACATGATGTAGCTGAGGATCGCGCCGGAGCTGCCGACCAGCGCGCCGGTGATGATCAGCAGCTCGTTCTCCAGGGTGAAGCCGATGCCCGCCGCCGCCCAGCCCGAGTAGCTGTTGAGCATGGAGACGACGACCGGCATGTCGGCGCCGCCGATGGGGATGATCAGGGTGACGCCGACCACGAAGGCAAGGCCGCCCACGATCAGGAAGGCGATCTGCGCCTCGGTCGTGACGAACCACGCGCCGACGCCGACCAGGATCAGGCCCAGCGCCAGGTTGACCCAGTGCTGTCCGGGGAAGACCACCGGCGAGCCGGAGACCAGCCCCTGCAGCTTGGCAAAGGCGATGACGGAGCCCGAAAAGGTGATGGCGCCGATGGCCATGCCGAGGATCATCTCGATGCGGCTCGTCATGTGGATCGCGCCGCTGGCGTCGGCGATGCCGTAGGCTTCCGGGGCGAAATAGGCCGCACCGGCGACCAGCACCGCGGCCATGCCGACCAGGCTGTGGAAGGCCGCGACGAGCTGGGGCATCGCGGTCATCTGGATCTTCAGCGCGATGACCACACCGATGGCCCCACCCAGCACGAGACCGCCCAGAATCCAGCCGTAGGAGAGCACGGAGGGATCGGCAATCGTCGTGACGACGGCGATTCCCATGCCGGCGATGCCGATCATGTTGCCGCGCCGCGAGGAGGTCGGCGAGGACAGCCCTTTGAGCGCCAGGATGAAGCAGACCGCCGCGACGAGATAGGCGAGCGCCGACAGGTTGGCGGTCATCGCTTGTCTCCTGCGGGGCGTTCCTTCTTCTTGAACATCTGCAGCATGCGGTGGGTGACGGTGAAGCCGCCGAAGATGTTGACCGCCGCCAGGGTGACGGCGACGAAGCCCAGGATCTTGGCGATGTTCATGTCCGCCGGCCCGACCGCGATCAGGGCGCCGACGATGATGACACTCGAGATCGCGTTGGTGACCGCCATCAGCGGGGTGTGCAGGGCTGGGGTCACGGACCAGACGACGTAGTAGCCGACGAAGATCGCCAGCACGAAGATCGTCAGCCGGAAGACGAAGGGGTCGACCGCGGCTTCCATGGGTCAGCCTCCCTGTTGGCCGGTGAGCGTGGGGTGAACAAGCCTGCCTTCGCGCATGGCGCAGCAGCCCTCGATCACGGCGTCCGCGAAATCGAGGTTGAGGGCGCCGCTGTCCTTGTCGATGAAGGGCTGGACCAGATTGAGCAGGTTGCGCGCGTAGAGTTGCGAGGCATCTGTGGCGATGCGCGCGGCCATGTTGGTGAAACCGACGATGGTGCGGCCCTCCACGGCGACGACCTTGTCGGGCTGGGTCATCTCGCAGTTGCCGCCGCCTTCGGCCGCCAGGTCGACAATGACCGAGCCGGGCTTCATGTCCATGACCATCTGGGCGGTGATCAGGCGGGGCGAAGGCTTGCCGGGGATCTGCGCCGTGGTGATGCAGATATCGGCCTTTTTCAGCGCCTCGTGGATCGCCGCGCTCTGACGGCGCTTGTAGTCCTCGTCCATCTCCTTGGCGTAGCCGCCCTTGGTCTCGGCATCGGCGCTGGCGCCCTCCACCTCGACGAATGACGCGCCCAGGCTCTCGACCTGCTCCTTGACCGCCGGGCGCACATCGAAGGCCGAGACCACCGCGCCCAGGCGACGCGCCGTGGCGATGGCCTGCAGGCCGGCGACACCCGCGCCCAGGATCAGGACACGCGCCGGGGCGAGCGTGCCTGCCGCCGTCATCATCAGCGGCATGGCGCGCTTGTAGTAGATGCAGGCGTCCAGCACCGCCTTGTAACCGGCCAGATTGGCCTGGGAAGACAGCGCATCCATCGACTGCGCACGGCTGATGCGCGGCACCAGCTCCATGGCGAGAACCGTGAGGCCCTTGGCGGCGTAACCATCCCACTGGCCGGTCTGAACCAGCGGATTGAGCAGGCCGATCAGGGTGGCGCCGTCGGGGATCATGGAAAGCTCGTCGACCTCACCCTCCCCGGCCGTCATGGGGCGGCGGACCTTCAGCACCAGGTCGGCGGCATCCAGGGCATCGGCGGCATCGCTGGCGATACGGGCGCCGGCCTCGGCAAAGGCGCTGTCTGGAACGCCCGCGCCCGTTCCGGCACCGGTCTCGACCGCGACCGCAACGCCCATGGCCGAGAGTTTCTTGACCATGTCGGGCGAGGCCGCCACGCGCGTCTCGCCGGCGCGTCGCTCCTTGAGAATGGCAACGTTCATGGGGTGTCCAAGCTCACAGGCGGGAAATGTTGCGGTGCACCTTGGCCGATGCGACCGGCTTTGTGAAGCGCGACAGAGCGCGGCTTGTGGGCCGTTGCGCACATCGCTAGCGTGCCGCCATGAACCAGACCCCACCCCGCCCGAGAGCCCGCGACCTGGGCTTCCCCTTCACCGGCACGCCCGGGCCCCTCAACGCCGTCACCGATGTCGCCGGCGTCGAGGTCGGCCATACCACCCTGATCCGCGGCGAGGGTCCGCTGGTGGTGGGCGATGGGCCGGTGCGCACAGGCGTCACCGTCGTTCTGCCGCGCGGCAAGGCGGGCGCGCTGAAGCCCTGTTTTGCCGGCTATCACGGCCTCAATCCCTGGGGCGAACTGACCGGCACCCTGCGTCTGGAGGCACAGGGCCTGATGGGCGGACCACTGGCGACCACCAATTCCATGTCGGTGGGCGTGGTGCGCGATGCGGTCGCGCGCTGGCTGACGCAGGGCTACGACAACGAACGCATGATGCTGCTGATGGGTCAGTCGATCCGCGTCGTCGGCGAGACCCATGATGGCTTCCTCAACGACATCGTCGGCCAGCATGTCCGGCCGGAGCATGTCTTTGCCGCGCTCGAGGGCGCTTCGGGCGGGCCCGTGGCCGAGGGCAGCGTCGGCGGCGGCACGGGGATGTGCGCCTACGAGTTCAAGGCCGGCATCGGCACCGCCAGCCGGGTCGTGGCGAGCGGCCCCGGCACCTGGACCATGGGTGTCATCCTGCAGGCCAACCACGGCCTGCGCCACGATCTCACCATCGCCGGCGTGCCGGTAGGGCGTGAACTGGGCGGCGGCTACAAGAAGCGCGAATCCGGTTCGATCATCGCCACGGCGATCACCGATGCGCCGCTGCTTTCGACCCATCTCAAGCGCATCGCCCAGCGGGTGGGACTGGGCATTGCGCGCACCGGCGCGATCGGACGCAACAATTCGGGCGACATGTTCGTTGCACTCTCGACGGCCAACGAGGACACCTGGGCCGATACGGAAGGTCTGCGCCATGCCGAGTTCCTGCACGATGCCCACATCGACCCGCTCTTCGAAGCCGCGGTCGAGGCGGCCGAGGAAGCCGTGATCAACGCCCTGGTGGCGGCCGATACCATGGTCGGCATCGACGGCAACACGGCGCCGGGCCTGCCCCACGACGAGGTGCGCGCGGTGATGGCCCGTTTCAACCGCCTGCATGACTAACTCGTTGTCTCCAACAAGCCATCATTCGAGTCATAATGCCTTGATGGATCGATTTTCGCTTACCCGCCGGAGCCTGTTGGCCGGCACCGCTGCCCTGGCCTGCCTGCCCGCCGCCGCAGGCGCCGAATATGGCCTGCCGCCGCTCGCCACACCGCGCGACCTGCGCCTGCTCTACGACCTTTCGTGGCTCGGCCTGCCGGTGGGCGAGCACGAGATCGTGCTGACCGCCGAGGGTCCTGGCGGCAACTTCACCGTCACCAACCGCGTCGAGATCGCCATCGAGCTGCTGTTCATCGACGTCATCCGCTTCGAGCACACCAGCACGGAGAACTGGCGCGGCGGCCTGCTGACCCAGTTCGAAAGCCGCACCGAGGACGACGGCAAGTTCTACGAGGTGGAAGGGCACGCCTCGGCGGAAGGTTTCGTCGTGACGGGCAACCACGGCACGGTCGTGGCGCCGTCCGACGTGCTCACCAGCAACGATGTCTGGATTCCTCCGGTGCCCGGCACCCGCCCCTTCATCAATGCCAAGAACGGCGATGTGGTGCCGGTGACCGTGACGCCGCCGCGCAACTCCAGTGTCCGCATCGACGGCAAGCAGGCCGCGGCACGGCGCTTCGACATTTCCAGCGCTGTGGCCGACGGCACCCTGTTTTATGACGGCGACCTGTTCGTATCGGGCTGGTTTACCCGGCGCGACCGCACGGTCGACTACCGGCTCAAGGAAGCCTAGAGCCGGTCGGCACCGCTCTGTTCCTGAAGGTCCAGAGGGGCACCGTCGCGGGCACGGGCCGCGGCCTTGTTGCGGGCCATGAAGGCCAGGATCGGCATCGGCAAAAAGGCGAGATAGAACAGCGCGATGGCAGCCGGCAGGCCGTGGGGATCCCAGAGATCGATGGCCACACCGGCGATCGAGGGACCGATCAGGGAGCCGCAGCCGAACATGAAGCCGAAGACCGCCGTAGCCGACGGCAGGTCGGCGCCGCGGAAGCGTTCGCCCAGGAGCATGACGTTGAGGCCGTAATGGCCCGAGCGCAGGCCGCCGAAGATCATCAGATAGGCAAAGCTCCAGCCGCCCATCAGCGAGAGCCAGGGCATCGCCGCGCAGGCAAGCGCGCCAAGGGCGATGAACACCGCCAGAAGGGCGCGCCGGTCCACCTTATCGGCGAGATAACCGATCAGCAGCGGCATCACGACGCCGCCCCAGCCCATCCAGCCGATCGCCTGCACCGCCTCGGCATCGCCCATGCCGAGGCGCAGGCCATAAACCGAAAGCAGCGCCATCATCGAACTGGCGATGCAGGCGAAGACCAGGTTGGAGATCATCGGCAGCGGCGCCAGGCGAAAATACTGGTGCAGGCGCACCGAGGGGCGCCCTTCGGCATCGATCCGGCTGTTGAACGACACCGCCAGCGGCAACAGGCAGCCGACGATCAGGATACCGCCCACGATGAAGGGCAGATGCCCCTCCAGGCCCGTCCAGGCCTGCAGGAACGGGCCCATCGCAAAGCCCGTGGCGATCGCCGTCATGAAGATCGAGACCGTCCGGCCACGCGCCTTGTCGTCGCTCACGTGATTGATCCAGGTCTCGCCCGTCGTCCACATCATCGACTGCGCCCCACCCATCAGGAAACGCAGCGGAAACCACAGCCAGACATCGATGAAGAGGCCCATCATGGCGAGCGCGAAGAGCGCCACGCCCGCGCCCATCAGCATCACGCGCGCTGGTCCGAAGCGGCGGATCAGCCAGGGCGTCACGGGCAGGATGATGAACACGGCGGCCATCTGCACCGCCGCATTGGCGCCGATGAGGCTGCCCGAAACGCCGTCGGCCTCCAGAACGATGGAAAGCAGCGGCCCGGTATAGCCGTAGAACATCGCCATCATGGTCATGGCGCCGATCACGGCGACCAGACCGCGCCAGCGCACGGCGGGCCGAGCGGGCGGCGTCAGGGTCTCGGCATGATCCTCGGCGCTCATAACGGGCTCGATCGGGAACGGGTGGCGGCCGGCCCGCACCAGCGCGCCCCGGCCGGGGCGCGATCCTGCCCCTCCATCGCCTTTCGCACCTTGGCCCAAGCAAGGTCAAGGCGATCCTCGACGGCCTAGGTGCCCTGCGGCCCCTGCTCCTGACGCCGCGGATCGTAGCGGCCGCCCCCGAGATGCCGGTGGCCCCAGTCCATGATCTCCAGCAGCACC
>CALLQH010000317.1 GCA_938014945.1 uncultured bacterium
AGGGCAACGTCAACATGCCGCCCCAGACCCTGGACTACACCCTGTTCCTGAAGCCGGTGGCCAACCTGCAGGGCCAGGGCGCAAGCACCGACGAGGCCGGTGGCGGCATCCCGATCCTGGTCCGCGGCCCCTGGAGCGACCCGAGCTTCGAGCCCGACATGGAGGCCATCGCCAAGGGCCTGCTCTCGGACCCCGACGCCATGGGTGAAGCTCTGCAGAACCTGGGCGTGGGCGGCAGCGAGGGCGACGGCGATGGCGGCAGCGGCGCCGGTGGCCTGCTGGACAGCCTGGGCGGCGACGGCGGCGACGCCGCGGACGCCATCAAGGGCCTGTTCGACTAGGAGAGATCAGCCGGGGCGGCCGCACGGCCTGCCCCGTCCTTTCTCAACTGCCGACGTCGATGCCCTGCCCGGCGGCCCAGTCTTCCCAGGCTTCTGAATCGGGCCCGAAGGGCTCGCCGGTGATGTTGCGCAGCGACCATGAGGCGAACCAGCGGACATCCTCCGCCTGATCGTCCAGGGTTTCGATCAGCGGGCCGATCGCCGCGGGATCGCCGATCCGCCCCAGGGACCAGGCCGCCTCCCAGCGCACCCGTTCGTGTTCATCCGCCAGGGCCTCGATCAGATCGGGCACGACGCTGCCGTCGCCGATGTCGCCCAGCAGGGCGGCGACGTTGTAGCGCAGCGCCGGATCGGGCTCGAACAGGGCCGGCGTGATCGCCTCCACACCCCAGACCTGGGCCACCACGGCGGCCAGCTTGCGCACGAAACCGCCCGGTTGCAGCAGGGTGGTATCGAAGGGCGCGTTCGCCGGATCCTCGTAACCCTGGTTGAAGGCGATGCGGAACGGCCGCTGGTTCTCCGAAACGAAGCTCGCCACGACGGGCGGCTGCCCGGGCTGCTCGATGACGACCTCCCCAGCAATACGCGCGCCGGTGTAGAGGTAGCCCTTCACGGGTTCGAGATATCCCCCGCCCAGAGCCCTGCCCTGCACCACGACACGGATCACCGCATCGGCCTCGCCCGGATCGTCCTGCAGCAGACTGTCGATGCCGGCAGCAAAGAAGAGATCTTCCACCAGATCGGCAACCGGCAGGTCCAGCCCCTCGATCGGCCTGTAGGTGACGCTGGAGGGCAGCCGGTATTCGTAGCTCTGCTCGATCACGATGCGCACGACATCGGGCGGCTCGGCCCGCGCCACAGGACCGGCCAGCAGCGCCAGAACGGCGAACACGAGGAAGGCAGGCTGAAGACCGGGAGCACGCATGGCGGACAAGCCTAATGTGGAAGGCGGCCCGGGGGAACCGGCGGGCCCGGAGGCCCGCTGCCGTCAGTGGCTGGCGCGCCACTCCTGCAGGGCCGCCTCGGCAGCGGCCAGACGGTCGTCGGGCATGGTGTTCATCAGCATCGCCAGATTGGCCGCGGCGGCGCCATCGCCGGCATCCGCGGCGAGCTTCAGCCAGCGGTAGGCAACGATGCGGTCGCCCGCCGAGGTCGCCAGGTACCAGCCCAGCAGGGACTGGGCATCGCTGTCGCCGGCCTGGGCCGCCGGTTCCAGTACGGCCTGGGCAGCCAGAGGATCGACCGGGCCGCCGCGCCCTTCCAGCAGCATCAGGGCAAGGCGCAGGGCCGCGCGGGCGTGCCCCTGGTCGGCGGCGGCGCGATACCAGGTACGCGCGGCGGCGGGATCGCTGTCGCCGCGGGCGCCGGTCTCCAGGGCATAGGCCAGCAGGTACTGGGCATCGGCATCGCCGGCCCGGGCGGCCTCGCCATACCAGGCCATCGCATCGCCGTAGCTTTCGGCGCGCAGCGGCTGCGACGAAAGCAGCATCACGCCCGCCAGGGCAGCGCCCAGCAGCGCAGCGCCGATCGGGCCGCGGCGGCAGCGGCCGCAGGTGTCGCGATCAAGACCAGTCACGTCTGGTGTGTCCCCCACGCATCCGGGCGCGATGCCCGAAGCGAAACCTTCCCTGTGGTTCCGGCGCGACTGTAGCGGCGCAACAGGCTTGTCACAATCGTACAGGCGCCCCTCATTCGCGGCGCAGGGCGGTATCGAGAAGGCGCAGCGCAGCGCCGTCGAGATCCAGATCCCCGTCATCGATCCGTTCGAGCAGAGCGTCGACAACGCCGGCGTCCAGGGCGTCGAGACGGGCCCGGGCGAGACGCCCGGCCTCGGCGAGCAGGCGGGCGCGGCGGCGCTGGCGGGCGCGCTCGCCGCTCTGCGCGCCGAGGTCGGCCGCCAGCGTGGCGGCGGCATCGGCAAGCTCGGGCACGCCACGGCCCGAGAGCGCGGCGGTGGTCAGCACCTGCGGCGGCGAGGCGGCATAGGAGGCCGCGCTGCGCAGGGCCGCCTCGGTGGCGGCGGCCTGGGGCAGGTCGGCCTTGTTGACGACGATCAGGTCGGCGATCTCCAGGATGCCTGCCTTGGCCGCCTGCACGTCGTCACCCGCGCCGGGCGCCCAGACGACGATGCGGACATCGGCCAGTTCGGCGATCTCGATCTCGCTCTGGCCGACGCCGACCGTCTCGACCACCACGACATCGCGGCCCGAAGCAGCCATGACGTCGGCAACCAGCGCCGCATTGCGCGCCAGGCCGCCCAGATGGCCACGCGAGGCCAGGCTGCGCACGAAGACGCCGCTGTCGCCGGCGTGGCGGCTCATGCGGATGCGGTCACCCAGCAGGGCCCCGCCCGTGAGCGGGCTGGAGGGATCGACCGCCAGCACGGCGACGGTCAGGCCACGGCGGCGCAGTTCGCCGACATAGGCGCCCACCAGGGTGGACTTGCCCGCGCCCGGCGCACCGGTGATGCCCACCACCATCGCGCGCGAGGAGGCGCCGCGCGCGGCGGCCAGCACCGCGGCGGCATGGGGGCCGTCGTTCTCGACCTCCGTGACGGCGCGCGCCAGGGCGGCGCGTTCGCCGCCGAGGAAGGCGGCGAGCCAGGAAGGGGCGGTGGTTTGCTGCGATACCGACATGTGGGGCGCGAGCATACGCAGGCAGCGCCGACCGGCAAGCGCGCTCGCCTTGAACAGCGCCCCGCTTCGACGCACGATCCCGACCGTGAACAGGGCAAACACACTCGAACTGCAGTATCTCGCCGGAGTCGACGGACGTTCGGCACGGGTCGGCGATGTCACGTTCGCCGTGCCGGCCGGAAGCTGCCTGGCCGTGCTGGGTCCGCCGCAGTCGGGCAAGACCTCCCTGTTGCGCCTGATCGCGGGTTTCGGCACCCAGGCCGGCGGGCGCGCGCTGTTCAACGGCCACGACCTTGCGCGCCTGCCGCCGCACAAGCGGCCCTTCAGCTTCGTGGGCAGCCAGGATGCCCTGTTCCCGCACATGAACGTGGCAGGCAACGTCGCCTACGGCCTGCGGAGCCTGGGTCTGGGGCGCAGCGAAGCGCAACGGCGCGTCGCCGATGCCCTCAACCTGGTCGGCGCAGGGGACCTGGAAACGGCCGCGCCCGAATCGCTGACCCGGGCCGACCGGCAGAAGGTGGCGCTGGCCCGCGCCCTGGCCGTCGAGCCGCTGGTCCTGCTGCTGGATGAGGCGCTGAGCGCGCTCGATCCGCTGGAGGCAGCGCGGGTGATGACGACCCTGTCGCGCCTGCAGCGCAAGGTGGCGCTGACCCTGATCTTCAGCACCACCGACGGCATGACCGCCATGGCCCAGGCCGACGCCATCGCCGTGCTTTCGGCTGGCCGGATGATCCAGTGGGGCGCGCCCGGCGAACTCTACGACCGGCCGGACCACGCGGTGACCGCGCGCCTGACCGGCCCGGTCAACCTGCTGGCCGGACGGGCGAGCGGACGCGGCATCACGATCACGGGCCTGGGCGACGTGCCCGCCCACGGCCATGTCGACCACGGCGCGATGGCGGCGCTGGCCCTGCGGCCGGACCGCATCGACCTGCATCTGCAGGCCCCCGACGGCTTTTCCCTGGAGGGCGAGGTCGAACGCATCGCCTTCTCCAACCTGGGGTTGACGGCCCACATCCAGCTTCGCGGACCCGGCGAGCGCATCGCCGCCCGGGTCGATACGCGCCGCCTGCAAAGCGACGACTTGCCCGAGGGGCGCCGAGTGTGGTGTACCTTTGCCGCAGACGACGCCCGCATCGTGCGGGTATGAGGCCACAAGACCAAGAAAACGGCTTCCAGCCACGACATTCACGGACACCGGGGGGCAGACACCCATGAGCGACGGCAAGACGATCGTGTTCTTTCCCGAGGCGGCCTTCGGACCGGCTCTCAACTCCGTGGGCATCGCCCAGGTCTGCCGCGAGATGGGCCACAACCCCGTCTTCGTCGCCGACCAGGGCTTCGCAGGCGTGTTCGCCAAGTACGGCTTCGAGGAGAAGCTGATCGCCATGAGCGAACCCATGGAGCCCGAGGCCATGGCGCGCTACTGGGTCGACTTCATCAACGGCCAGATCCCGAACTTCCGCACGCCGCCCATCGAGCAGGTCTCGACCTACATCAAGGCCTGCTGGGAGGCGATCATCGACACCGCGTTCTGGGCCGAGAAGGACCTGCCGCGCGTGCTCGACGAGATCAAGCCGGACCTGATCTGCGTCGACAACGTGGTGCTTTATCCCGCGACGAAGCGCTATGGCGTGCCATGGGTGCGCATCATCTCGTGCAGCGAGAACGAGATCGAGGACCCGGACATCCCGCCGCATCTCTCCGGCTGCCGCGAGGACGACAAGGCCTGCTTCGAGGCCTACCGGACGCGCTTCGAGGAGGAGATCGCGCCGATCCACGCCAAGTTCAACGCGTTCCTCAAGGAGTGCGGCGAGGAGCCCTATCCGCTGGGCCAGTTCTTCGAGGCCTCGCCCTACCTCAACCTGCTGCACTATCCCAAGCCGCTGGCCTTCAAGCGGCGCCATCCGCTGGACCCGGAGAAGTTCGTCTACACCGAGGGCTGCATCCGCACGGAGGAGCCCTACGAAATCCCCGACTTCAAGGTGAACGGCGACAAGCCGCTGGTCTATGTCAGCTTCGGCAGCCTGGGTTCGGGCGATACCGACCTGATGGCGCGCCTGATCAAGACCCTGGGCAAGCTGCCCTACCGGGTGCTGGTCAACGTCGGCGACTACGGCGATGCCTATGAGGCGATCCCCGAGAACTGCCATGTCGAAAGCTGGTATCCCCAGCCTTCGGTCATCAAGCAGGTCGATGCGGTGATCCACCACGGCGGCAACAACAGCTTCAACGAGTGCCTCTACTTCGGAAAGCCGGCGATCATCATGCCCTATTGCTGGGACGGCCACGACAACGCCACCCACATCGACGAGCGCGGCTACGGCATCAAGCTGGACCGCTACACCTGGAACGACAGCGACATCGCCGGCGCCATCGAACGGATGCTGACCGACAAGGACATGGCCGGGCGCCTGCAGGCGCTGGCCAAGCACATGCAGGCCCAGGACGGCCGGCGCACGGGCGCGAAGGCGCTCGACGATCTTCTCAAGCGGAGCACATGATGACCCAGCCCAAGGTTCCCCTGTTCAAGCAGGCGGCCGCCATCAAACCCGAGGAACTGACCGACTGGGGCCCGGTGGGCGAGCCCATCGGCGAAACGGTCTCCCAGACCTCCGGCAAGCTGCTGGTCGGCGGGCGCGGCGAGTTTCCAGAGGCCGGCTACTGGCGCTGCACGCCGGGTTCCTGGCGCTGCGTGGTCGAGCGCGACGAGTTCTGCCACTTCCTGCACGGCGCCTGCACCTACACCGCCGACAGCGGCGAGACGATCGAGATCGCCGGCGGCGACACCGCGTGGTTCCCGTCCGGCTGGTCGGGCCGCTGCGAGGTGCGCGAGACCATCGCCAAGGTCTTCCTGATCCGCTGAGACTTCAGGGCGCGCCCGCCTCCTCGTCGACATCGGGCGGCGGCGGCTCGGCCGGCAGCGGCAGGCCGAGTGCCGCCGTGCGCCCCAGAACGGTCTGAAAGAGCAGGCCGCCGCCGGGGCGGTCGATCTCGGCGGCCTCGTAGATGAAGGCAAAGGTTTCGTCGGCCTGCTCGGGCGTGACGACCACGGAGAGCACGTCGACCTCGATCATGTCGCGGGCGGCGATCGTCGCCAGCATCCCGGCGCCACGCCCGTGTCCGTAGTGAAAGGTGTCGATGCCGAGCGAGGCGTGCAGCGCCTCTGCGATGTCGTGCGCGCGCCCGCGGCTGAGGTAGGCGACGATCAGCCGCGGGGCATCGCGATACTCTCCCGTGTCGATGCTCACCGGAAAAACCGGCCGCGGCTCTGGCGCTCGGCAAAGCGCTCGAGAACATCGTGGGGGATGTAGGTCGCGGCCTTTTCCAGCGGCGTGACATACATGATGCCCATGCCCGGCGTGTCGAGGTTGCCGGCCAGGTACATGGCGTTGAAGACGCGGTCGACCTGCTCGCTTGAGACGACGATGTTGACGATCTCCTTCTCGACCTCCACCGCCACGCCCAGGATGCCCAGGCGCTCGCGCACGCCCGAGCCGCGGCCGAAATGCACCGTGGCGCCCTGCGCGCCCGCACCCTGGGCCGCCGCGACGATGGCGTCGGCGCTGCCGCGCTGCACGATGCAGGTGATCAGCGCGACATCGGTCAGGACGACGATCTCGCGGCTCATGGCGAAACCTCCGAGGGGCTGTCGTAGCGCGCCCTGTGCGCGGCCACGAAACGCAGGATGAGACCATAGCCCAGAACCGCCAGGATCGGGCAGATCGAGGCCATGGAGAGGATGCCGAACCCTTCCACCACCTCCATGGCGTTGCCGAAACCCAGCCCCATGGCCAGCACCAGCGGCACCGTGACCGGCCCGGTCGTGACCCCGGCGCAATCCCAGGCGATGTTGACGAATTCCTCCGACGACACCGCCGTCAGCAGCAGCGCAATCAGGTAGAGCGGCACCAGCAGCCAGCCCAGCGGCAGGTCGAAGGTGATCTTTGCCACACCCAGCGCCAGGCCGAAGGCGACGCCGGCCGCCACGGCGATCATCAGCGCGCGCTTGCGGAAGGCGCCGTTGGTCAGGCTCTCCACGGTCATGCCCAGGGCGTTGAGCGCGGGCTCGGCGAGCGTCGCGCCAAAGCCCAGGAACCAGGCGAAGATCAGCGCCAGGAAGACACCCAGCAGATAGGGATACAGCGGCGAGCCGGTCATCGCCTCGATCTCGGTGAAGGCGCCGGGCACGATGCCGCCCGAGAGCGCGCCCAGGCGCGAGAGACCGAAGGTGAGGCCGATGTTGAAGATGATCATGCCGAGCAGGGCAAGGCCGATGCCGTAGGCCGTGATCCCGGCCTGCGGCATGCGTTCGCGCAGCAGCACGCGCATCACGATCCAGAGGAAGGCGACCAGGGGCAGGATCGCGCGCAGCCCCGCGACGGTTTCGGCCACCGGCGTGCGCGAGAGCGGTCCGGGGCCGCTCTCGGGCGCGACCTGTCCGGCGACGGCAGCGATGGCATCCGGCGTCGCAGTGGCCGCCAGCGCCAGGGCGAGCAGCAGCACACCCAGCACCGGCAGAAGAGAGGCGAGCGTGACGATGCCGAATCCCGACAGCGAGGACTGGCTCTTGCCGGCGGCCGCCGACATGCCGATGCCCAGCGCCAGCACCAGAGGCACGGTGATCGGCCCCGTGGTCACCGCGCCGCAATCCCAGGCCAGGCCCAGCACGCTGACAAGATCGGCGTCGGTCATGAAATAGAGGGTGAGCCCCAGGGTCGGCGCCAGCACCAGATAGATCAGCGGCTTCAGGCTCCAGCCGTAGAGAAAGCGCAGGGTGCCGACCACCGCGGCGATGCCCACGCCCACCCCCACGACCAGCACCAGAGCCTCGCTCCAGCCGTTGAGCAGGGTGTGGAGATAGGGCGCGCGGGCGACATCGACGATGGAGCCGGCGGCCTGCAGCGCGCCGATGGCGGGCTCGGCGAAGGTCGCCCCCACACCCAGCACGAAGGCCACGGCGAGCACCACCGGCAGGTGCTGGCGCTGGGGCAGCCGGTTGCCGATGGCCTCGGCAAAGGGCATCAGGCCCAGCTTGAGGCCCTCCATGAACAGCATCAGGCCGAGCACGACCGCCAGCAGGCCCGAAAGAATGGATATCTCGTCGCTCAGCGGCTGGCGCAGCACGATCAGCTGGAAGAGGGCGAAGTAAACTGCCAGGGGCACCACGGCCCGCGCCTGGGCCCAGAAGCGCACGCTGACATAGGGGCCGAGCAGGCGGTAGAGATCGATGCCGCGCAGGTTCACCCGCCCTGGACGGACGGGCTGGGGGGCGCCCCGCGCATCGGTGGTGCGCGGACGGGTCAGCTCATCGAAGCTGATGCGCCGTTGGCGCAGCGTGGCTTCGCGCTGAAAGTCGCCGAATCTCAACTGCACCACGCCGAGAATCCTCTGCGCCCGGCCGGAATGGCCAAGAATCCATCTGCAGCGTTTTACGACACTTCCCGGGCGGGCGCGAGGCGCAGCGGCCGCGCCGGCTGGGCCGCCGTGTGAACTGCGTCACGGCGCCGGCCCGGTCGATGGGACAGGATAAAAGACAAGACCCTGCGTCACCGATCTCCAGAGGGTAGGACTTTCGCCCTGGGGGGGTCCCAAGAAGACCGGCGAACGCAGGGCCCGACCGCGCCCTTGCGGAAGCGGTCAACCATCCCGCACCGGTCGGACGAATCCGGCGGCACGGTTGGTCTGTCCTGACTATAGGCACGCGGAGGCGGCGGCCTTTGTGACAGGGGTCACAAGGTTCGGGCCATACAGCAGCGAACGTAATGGCCGTCACAACGGACGATGCCGCGCCTTCTGCGCGCGGGACGATGCGACTATGGTGCAAACAGGTCGCGCATCGGAGCCTTGCCATGAAACGTCTGCTTGCCGCCGCCGCGATTGCGGCTTGTCTGGGCCTTGCCGGTAACGCCTCGGCCGACATGGCCGAAGCCGATGCGCTGTACCATGACGGACAGTACGAAGCGGCCTTCGCCGCCTATGCCGAACTTGCCAAGGAGCAGGACGGCATGGCGATGCTGCGCATGGCGCAGATGTTCGAGGCCGGTGAGGGCGTCGCCGCCAGCAACACCCGCGCCCTGACCTGGTATCGCCGCGCCGCCGCCCACGATGTCGCCGAGGCGCATTTCCGCATCGGCGAGATGTACGAGACGGGCACCGCCGTGCCGCGCGACTACAGCGCCGCCGTGCGCGCCTATCAGGCCGCCGCGGACCTGGGGCACACCGAGGCGCTGATCCGTCTCGCCAACCTCTACATCGACGGCTCCGGCGCCATGCCGGATGCCAGCCAGGCCGCCCGCCTGCTGAAACAGGCCGCCGACAGCGGCAATGCCGAAGCCGTCGCCGCGCTCGACCGCCTGGTCGCCAGCGGCATCGTGCCGCGCAACGTGCTCGACGAGCTGGACATTCCGCCGCCGCCGCCGGCCACCCTGCCCACCGTCGAGGAGCTCGCCGCCGAGGGCATCGCCGCCCAGGACGACGGCGTTTCCCTCACCGATACCGGCGCCGCGATCGACGAGTCCGAGGCTGCTGCGCAGGTGCGCGCCGCCCTGATGGTGGCCATGTCAGGCTACGACAGCGAGGAATCCAGCCTCGAGTACGCCATCGACATCGCGGAAAGCGAGGGCGGCGCGATGGTCGCCACCTTGCGCAGCGTGCGCCTGGTCTCCCGCGAGGGCGTCTGGGAAATCGGCGACATCGTCTATGTGCTCAATCCCCTCGAAGACTCGCTCTACGACACCGTGGTGACCTTCCCCGAAACCACGACGATCTACGACGACAAGGGCAAGACCGCCGGCGGCTCCACCATCGGCTCGCAGCACATCCGCGGCACCTGGGACATTGCGCTGAACCTATGGCGTGAAGGCACGTTCGACATGCGCGACATCACCCTGCGCGTCGCCGCACCCGGCGAGGAGGCGTTCAGCATGGCGATCGCCTCGATCGTCGGCGATACCCGGCTGGATGAAACCACGCCGGGCAAGTGGGGCGGGATCGCGCGTTTCGCCATCGAGGACATCGCATTCCTGGGCGAAGATTCGGAGGCCGCGGCGGTCGAGCGCATCGACATCGTCGTGGATCAGCGCGCCATCGACTATGTCTTCTTCCAGGCCCTGGGGCTGGCGCGCGCCGAGTTCGAGACGCGTTTCGGCGACATGCCCGACCCGCAGGATCCCGGCGTGCAGCAGGCCCTGGCGGAGCTCAGCGCCCCGATCTTCGAACTGGCGCGCGAACGCGCGCCCCTGATCGGCGATATCGGCGTGGCGACCACCATCAGCGGCATTTCGGGCGTGGACCCCGACACCGGCACGCCCATCGCCATCGAGCGTATCCATTTCGGCATCTCGGCCCAGAACATGGACGGCAAGGCCGGCATCGTGAACCTGGCCTATGAACACAGCGGCATGAACGTGCCCATCGAGGGCGTCATGCAGGACTACCTTCCGTCCGAGATGGCCTTCGTCATCGCGTTGCAGGACCTGCCGGTCGAGGACGCCGGCACGATGGCCCTGGAAATGTTCGAGGAAGGCATGACCGATCCGGCGGCGTTCGAGGACAACGCCATGATGGCGCTGACCTTCCTGGGCCTTGGCCTGCAGCAGAGCATGGCCGAATCGGGCAGCTCCCTGAACCTGGAGCGGATCGCCTATGTCAGCGAGGCGCTGAAGGCCCACATGACCGGCAAGCTGGTCGCGAGCGCGGCCTCGCCCCTTGGCGCAATCGGCACGGTGACGCTGGAGGTCGAGGGCCTGGACGCCGCCGTGGCGCAGCTTTCGGCGCAGACCGACGACCCCGACGCCCAGGAGGCGGCCATGCCGCTGGCCATGCTGCAGGCCATGGGCGAGCGCGTGGAGGAGGCCGGTGTCGTGCGCCACATCTATGTCGTGGAGCTCACGGCCGACGGCCGCACCCTGCTCAACGGCAACGACATGGGACCGATGATCGACGGCATGATGGGCGGCGGCGGCACCTATCAGTAGGCGGCATCAGCCGCCGCGCGCCAGCTGCGCCTCGCGGCGGAAGACGTAAATGCCTGCCCCGGCGATGACGGCGGCGCCGATGAAGGTCCAGATGTCGGGCCAGTCGCCGAAGGCGATCCAGCCCGCGACCACTGCCAGGACGATCTCGGCATAGGTGAACGGCGCCAGGGTGCCGATCGGGGCGTAGCGAAAGGCAAGGATCAGGCAGATGTGGCCAAGCGAAGCCAGCCCGCCGATCGCCGCCAGCATGGCCCAGTCGAGCGGTGCAGGCTCCTGCCAGATGCCGGGAACGGCCACCACCACGATGCACGATACCACCGCGCCGAAGAGGTTGGTCCACACCAGGCTGGTATCGGCGCTGTCGCTGCGCACGACAAGGCGGGTGGCGACGTTGTATCCGGCCATCATCGCTGCGGCGGCAAGCGGCAGGAAGTAGGCCCAGTGGCGATCCTCGAAGCCCGGCCGCAGCACGATCAGCATGCCGACAAAGCCGATGGCGATAGCGCTCCAGCGGCGCAGGCCGACCTTTTCGCCCAGCACCGGAATCGAAAGCGCCGTGCCGATGAGCGGGGCGATGAAGCCGATCGCGATGGCGTCTGCCAGCGGCATGAAGGTGATCGCCGTGAAGAAGACGCCCGTCGTCGAGACCAGCAGCACGGAACGCAGAAGCTGCAGCCACGGCCGCTTCGTGCGCAGGGAGATGCGCAGGCGGCGCGGCGGCACCATCAGCGGCAGCAGCAGGACCGAAAAGAAGTAGCGGCCCCAGACCACCTGCAGCGGATCGAGCACGCCGCCCATGAACTTCGCCACCGTGTCCAGACTGACGAAACAGACGATCGCAAGCAGGACAAAGAGGATGCCGCGCGGAATGTTGTCCAAGACGTGATCCGGTTCCGGTGGGGGGATGGCGCCGCAATGCGCCGGGGCGGGGCGCGCTACCTAGCACGTCCGTGCGCGCGCAAGGAGGACTTCAGCGTGCCCGGCGCGCCAGGATGGCCTCGCGGCGGAAGACATAGATACCCGATCCGGCGACCACCGCGGCGCCGACCAGGGTCCAGGCATCGGGCCAGTCGCCGAAGACCAGCCAGCCCGCCGTCACCGCCAGCACGATATGGCCGAAGGTGAAGGGCGCCAGGGTCGAGACCGGGGCGCTGCGGTAGGCCAGGATCAGGCAGAAATGGCCGACCGAGCCGAAGGCGCCGATGGCGACGAGCAGGCCCCACTGGATGGCATCGGGCGTCGTCCAGACGCCGGGCAGCACCAGGATGGCGATGGTCGAGACGGCCGCACCGAAGATGTTGGTGTAGGCAAGGCTCGTGTCGGCAGAATCGTGGCGGATCACCAGGCGCGTAGCGACGTTGTAGGTCGCCATCAGGGTCGCCACGACCAGGGGCAGAAAGTAGGCCCAGTGACGTTCCTCGAAGCCCGGGCGCAGCACGATCATGACGCCGACGAAACCGATGGCGATGGCGCTCCAGCGGCGGATGCCGACCTTCTCGCCCAGGATCGGGATGGCGAGTGCGGTGCCCAGCAGGGGCGAGACGAAGCCGATGGCGATGGCATCGGCGAGCGGGATGTACTTGATGGCGGTGAAGAAGGTCGCCGTGGTCGCAACCAGCAGGGCGCCGCGCAGGAGCTGCAGCCAGGGGCGGCGGCTGCGCATGGCAAGACGCAGGCGGGTCGGCCCCATCAGCAACGGCAGCAGCACCACCGAGAAGATGTAGCGCCCCCAGACCACCTGCATCGGATCGAGCGAACCGGTCATGAACTTCGCCGTGGTGTCCAGCGACACGAAGAAGCAGATCGACAGCAGGACGAAGGCGATGCCGCGGGGGATGTTGTCCACGAAGGGTCCGATCCGGTTGGGACAACCTGCTTCTAGAGCGGATCGGGGGGCGATGAAACCGCTTCCTTGGCCGGTAAATTGCCGTTGTCAGCCGCAGGCGCGGGGTATTCACTTCTCCGGCTTGAGGGAGCATCCGGCCATGAACACGGCGTTGCCCCGGGCGATCACGCCCGACGAGATCGAGGCCTTCCGGAACGACGGCGTGGTCTGTCTGCGCGGCCTGTTCGACCAGGACTGGGTCGAGGAGCTGCGCCGCGGCCTGGCGCGCAACCGCGCCGAACCGGGCCACCGTTCCCGCATCTACGACCGCGATGCCAGGGACAGCACCTTCTTCTACGATTCCGATTCCTGGCAGCGCATCCCCGAATACGAACGTTTCGTACGGACGAGCCCCTGCGCGGAGATCGCGGCCACGCTGATGGGCTCGGCGACCGCAAACCTGTTCTTCGATGCCGTCTTCCTGCGCGGGGCGGGCCAGCAGTTCCGCACGCCCTGGCACCAGGACGAACCCTACTGGTCGATCCGCGGCATGCAGACCGTGAGCATCTGGATGCCCATGGTGGAGGTCGAGAGGAAGAGCGCCCTGGAGTTCATTCCCGGCAGCCACCTGTGGCCGGGCAACTACCGCCAGAAGGACTTCGCCGAACTCAATCCCGACGGCCAGCAGGGCGTGGCGACGGCCAGGCTCGACGGCGAGGACTGGTTGCCCCTGCCCGACTTCGACGCCGAGCCTGGGCGCTGGAACGTCACCGCCTGGGACATGGCGCCGGGCGATGCCGCCTGTTTCAACGCCCGTCTGTTCCACGGCGGCTCGGGCCGCCTCTCGCCCGGCCGGGAACTGACCGTGTTCAACACCAAGTGGCTGGGCGAGGACGTGCGCTGCGCCTTCCGACCCTACGGCATGGACCCGGATCATTCGCCCAAGATGCGCGCGGCCGGCATGGCCGACGGCGATCCCATCGACGGGCGCATCTATCCCCGCCTCTGGCCCCGCGCCGCCTGAACGCGCGCCCTTTATCTGCCGCCGCGCAACGATCAGTTGCGCCCGGCTGGCCACCCTGAGAAGCTGTGGCCGAAGAGGAAGCCGGCATGCAGCACGATGTCGATGTGCTTGTGGTCGGAGCGGGCCCGGTGGGGCTGTTCCTGGCCTGCGACCTGGCGCGGCGCGGTATCGCCGTGCGCCTGGTCGACCGCAATGCCGGTCCGACGGACCTCTCCAAGGCACTGGGCATCCATGCCCGCACGCTGGAGGCCTTTCAGGACCTGGGCATCGCCCACACCGCCATCGCGCGTGGCCTGCCGATTCCGGCGGCCGCCTTCTACTCCCATCGCCGCCAGCTTGGCCGCGTGCGCTTCGAGCGGCTGGAGAGCCCCTTCCCCTTCCTTCTCGATCTCGAACAGGGCCAGACCGAACGCCTGCTGATGGAGCATCTGGCGAGCCTGGGCGGGCGCGACGAGCGCAACTGCGCGCTGACCGGCTTCGAACAGGACGAGGACGGTGTCACCGCCACCCTGGAACACGGCGACGGAAGGCGCGAAACCTGCCGGGCACGTTACATGGTGGGCTGCGACGGTGCCCACAGCACCGTCCGCCATGGCCTGGGCCTGGGTTTTTCCGGCGAGGCGCTGCCATCGAACATGCTGCTCGCCGACGTCCGGCTGGAGTGGTCGATCCCCGGCAACGAGGTGGTGATCGCCTTTGCCGGCGGTTCCCTGCTTTTCGTTGCTCCCCTGGCATCGGGCCGGGCGCGCGTCATCGGCGATCTGCACTCCGACGTCGAGACGCCCGATCTTGCCACAGTCCAGGCGATGCTCGACGAACGCAGTCCGGTCCCGGCACAGGCCAGCGATCCCGTCTGGCTGACCAACTTCCGCATCAGCGAGCGCCAGGTGGAGCGTTACCGCGAGCGCCGCGTCTTCCTGGCGGGCGATGCTGCCCATATCCACAGCCCGGCCGGCGGCCAGGGCATGAACACCGGCATTCAGGACGCCTACAACCTGGCCTGGAAGCTGGCCCTGGCGGTGCAGGGCGTCGCGGCGCGCGGCCTGCTCGACAGCTACGATGCCGAACGGCGCCCCGTGGGCGCGCAGGTGCTGGCCCAGACCGGGCGCATGCTGCGCACCGCCCAGGTCGCCAGTCCGCTCGGCCGTTTCCTGCGCGACAGCGCCATGAGCCTGCTGATGCAGCGCCGGCGCGTGCAGCGCACGATCATCGGGCAGCTCTCCCAGCTTGCCGTCGCCTATGACGACAGCCCCATCGTGATGACCTCCTGGCACCATGCCCACCATGGCCTCCACGCGGGCCAGCGCGCGCCCGACGGCCCGGTGGTGGAGGCCCGCAGCGCCACGGCGACCACCCTGTTCGAGGCCAAACGCGGCACCGGCCATGTCCTGCTGGGGTTCGGTGCGGGCGACGAGACAGGCCCCCTGCTGCAGGCCGCCGAGGCGGCGGTGGCACGCCACGGCGATACGGTGCGCGCCCTGCTCGTCATGCCCGGCGAGGGCAACCCGCCCGCCGGCTTCAGCCATGTCGATCCCGGCGGCAAGCTGCACGGCCGCTACGGCGCCTCGGCGCCCAGCCTCTACTGCATCCGCCCGGACGGCTACATCGGCCTTGCCTGCCGCCCGCCTGACATCGGAGCGGTCGGCCGCTATTTCGCGCGCATCTTCCGTTCCGATTGAGCGCAGCGGCAAGGCGCGCCATAAGGCGGGCCGGGGTACGCAAGGGGGCTTTGCCATGAACCAGGGATCCGCGCCGGTGGAGCACACCGGCCTCGATGTCGTCGTGAAGCCGGAGTGGATCGATTTCAACGGCCACATGAACATCGCCTATTACGTCGCGGCCTTCGACCTGGCGACCGACAACCTGTTCCGCATCGTCACGCCCGACATCTGGGACGGCGACACCTTCCTTGGCGGCTTCTATGCCGTGGAGATGCACATCACCTACGAGCGCGAACTCTACGAAGGCCAGCCCCTGCGCTTCACGACCCAGCTTCTGGGCGTGGACGACAAGCGCCTGCACTTCTTTCACCGCATGTACCACGCGCAGGACGGCTATCTGGCCGCCACCAACGAGCTGCTGTTCCTGTGCGTCGACCGCACGACGCGGCGCGCCGGCCCGATGGCGCAGCATCACTTCGATATCTGGGAAAAGCTGGCGCAGCGCCATGCCCTGCTGTCGAGGCCCCAGCAGGTGGGCCGTGTCATGTCCGTCAAATCGAGGAAGCCCGGCCGATGAACACGCCCAACGACCTCGTCCGTCCGGAAATCGATGCCGGCTCGCCGCCGCAGCCCGAGCCGCTGCCCCTGACGCCCGCGCAGATGCGGCGCAGCCTGGGCGCGGTGATCGCCAGCGCCTTTGCCGCCTCGCTCACCTTCTCGGTCTGCATGCCGCTGCTGGCGCTGATCCTGGAGCGGCGCGACACGCCCGACATCATCATCGGCCTGAACACGGCGGCCTCGCCCGCGGGCCTGCTGATCTTCACCGTCCTGATGCCCAGGATCGTGGCGCGCCTTGGCACCATGCGCGCGCTCTATCTGGGCTTCATCCTGATGATCTTCTCGATCGTCCTGTTCCCGGTACTCGACAACGTGTGGCTCTGGTTCCCGCTGCGCTTCCTGATGGGCATCGGCATCGCCATCCACTGGGTGGTGAGCGAGACCTGGATCAACACCCTGGTCGACAACCGCATCCGCGGGCGCGTCATGGGCATCTATGTCACCGCGCTCTCTGCCGGTGCGCTGGTCGGCGTCCTGACGCTCTATCTGGTCGGCTCGGAGGGCACCGATCCCTTCTTCATCATCGCCGCGGTGATGGCCATGGGCGTCATGCCGCTGGTGCTGGCGCGCGATCTGGCGCCGGGTATCGCCGTCCACGAGAGCTTCGGCCTGTTCGCGGCCATGCGGCGGGCCCCGACCGTGATGTCGGCGGCGCTGACCGACGGCTTCGTGATGGGCGCGCTGTTTGCCTTCTTCCTGATCTATGCCCAGCGCATGGGCTTCGACGAGGAGAACGCGCTGATCATGTTCATCGTGCTCTCGGTCGGCAATGCGACGCTGCAATACCTGGTCGGCATGCTCGCCGACCGCTTCAACAAGCGCGCCCTGCTGATCGTCTTTGCCCTGCTGGTCGCCGGCGGCACGGCCATGCTGCCCTTCGCCATGGCCGATCCCCTGCTGCTGTGGCCCACCCTGTTCCTTTGGGGCGGCATCATGGGCGGCATCTATACCTGCGGCATCGCGCTGATCGGAGAACGCTTCCGCCGCGACGAACTGGCCGCCGCCAACGCCAGCTTCATCTTCACCTACGAGTTCGGCCATCTGCTCGGCCCGGCCGTGGCGGGAATCGCGATGGCGATCTGGGATCCGCACGGCTTGATTGTGATTGCCGTGGGCGCAGGGTTGCTGTTCGCAGTGGTTGCATCGGTGCGGCAAGTCCGAATTGGCAGGAAGGCTGTCCAATAAGGTGCGGATTCCAAACAACTGGACCGCGATGCAGGGTCGTGCCTATGCTGTTTGAAGATCGGCACACCCCAAGTAGCCGGCAATACTCGCATCCATGGGAGGGCACATGATGCAACCACTCAAGACAATCGCACTAACCTTTGCAGCCGTTCTGCTGGCCGGACAGGCCTACGCCGGAGCGACTCTGGACGGCATCAAGGCCAACGGCACGCTGCGTTGCGGCGTTTCGGGCAGCCTCGCCGGATTCTCGCTGCCTGACAGCCAGGGCGTCATGCAGGGTCTGGACGCCGATGTCTGCCGCGCCGTTGCCGCAGCCATCCTGGGCGACTCCGAGAAGGTGGAGTTCGTTGCGCTTTCGGCCCAGCAGCGCTTCACCGCCCTGCAGTCGGGCGAGGTCGACCTGCTCTCGCGCAACACCACCTGGACCCTGACCCGCGATACCTCGCTGGGTCTCGACTTCACGGGTGTCACCTTCTACGACGGTCAGGGCTTCATGGTCCCGACCTCGCTGGGCGTCTCCTCGGTCAGCGAACTCGACGGCGCCGCAGTCTGCGTGCAGACCGGCACGACGACCGAAAAGAACCTCACCGACTTCTTCCGCGCGACCGGCATGAGCTTCCAGCCGGTCGTCTTCGAGGGCTTCGAGGAGTCGGTCACGGCCTTCATCAACGGCCGTTGCGACGCCTACACCACGGACGCTTCGGGCCTTGCCTCGATCCGCGTTTCCAACGTGGAAAACCCGAACGACTACGTCATCCTGCCCGAGATCATCTCCAAGGAGCCGCTCGGCCCCGTCGTGCGTAACGACGACGGCGAGCTGTTCGATATCGTCCGCTGGACGGTCTTTGCGATGCTGAACGCCGAAGAGGCCGGCATCACCTCGGAGAACATCGACAGCTTCAAGGGCAGCGAAGATCCCAACATCGCGCGCATCGTGGGCGACGAGCCCGGCATGGGCGCGGCCATGGGCATCGACGATACCTGGGCCTACAACGTCATCTCGCAGGTGGGCAACTACGGCGAGGTGTTCGAGCGCAATGTCGGCGCCAGCACCCCGCTGGGCTTCCAGCGCGGCATCAACGCCCTGTGGACCCAGGGCGGCCTGATGTACGGCCCGCCGATCCGCTGATCGAAACCCGCTTCACCGCCGTCCGGAACCTTTCCGGGCGGCGGTGTCGGTTTCCATCATGACGATCCAGCATCAAACATCCGACGTTCAGGCCGCCGCCCCGGCGCGCGCGGCCTTCTACAATGACCCCACCGTGCGCGCGATCTTCTGGCAGGTGGTGGTCTGCGGCGCGGTCCTGGCCCTGATCGGCTATCTGGTCTCCAACGCGCTGGACAACCTCGCGCGCCAGAACATCGCCTCGGGCTTCGGCTTCCTCGACCTGCCCGCCGGCTTCGCCATCGGCGAGGGCGTGATCGACTACGAGCCTTCCAACACCTATCTGCGCGCCATCGTCATCGGCCTGCTGAACACCATCAAGGTGGCGGTGGCCGGCATCATCTTCGCCACGATCATCGGCGTGATCGTGGGCGTGGCACGGCTTTCGCCCAACTGGCTGATCGCCCGCTTTGCCACCGTCTACATCGAATCGCTGCGCAACGTGCCGCTGCTGCTGCAGCTCTTCTTCTGGTACGCGCTGCTGGTCGAGGCCCTGCCCGTCGCGCGCGAGGCCTACGGCCCGATCCTGGGCTTCTACCTGTCGAACCGGGGCCTCAACGTGCCGCTGCCCCACGACATCGGCTTCGTCTTTCCGCTGATCGGCCTGGCTCTCGCCATCGCCGGTTCGGCCTGGCTCTACCGGCGCAACAAGCGCATCCACGATGCCACGGGCGAGACGCCCAACACGATTCTGCCGGTCCTCATCATGCTGCTGGTCTTCCCCGTGCTGGGCTGGATCGTCGGCGGCTTTCCGACCGAGTTCGACACGCCCGAACTGGGGGGCTTCTCCTTCAAGGGCGGCGGTGTCGTTTCGGCCGAGTTCATGGCCCTCTGGCTGGGCCTCACCCTCTACACCGCCTCCTTCATCGCCGAGATCGTGAGGAGCGGCATCCAGGCCGTGACCAAGGGCCAGTGGGAGGCCGCCGGGGCGCTGGGCCTGCGACGCAGCCAGATCCTGCGTTTCGTGGTCCTGCCCCAGGCGCTGCGCGTGATCATCCCGCCGACCACCAGCCAGTACCTGAACCTGACCAAGAACAGCTCGCTGGCCGTCGCCATCGGCTATCCCGACATCGTCTCGGTCGCGGGCACGACTCTGAACCAGACCGGCCAGGCCATCGAGGGCATCGCCATCATCATGGCGGTCTATCTGACGCTGAGCCTTTCGATCTCGGCCTTCATGAACTGGTACAACAAGAAGATCGCGCTGGTGGACCGCTGAGATGACCGAGCGCACCGTACAGCCCCACGAGGACTGGAGCCGCCCGCCGCCCGCGACCACCGGCGTCATCGGCTGGATGCGCAAGAACCTGTTCAGCACCTGGCTGAACAGCCTGATGACGCTGGGCGCGCTCTATGTCCTGGTGACCACGATCCCGGGCCTCTTCCAGTGGGCCTTCATCGACGCCATCTGGGGCGATAACCCGCCCGAGGTCTGCAAGAACGTCCCCGGCGCCTGCTGGTCGTTCATCTACGAGAAATACCGCTTCATCCTGTTCGGCGTGTACCCGTGGGAGGAACACTGGCGGCCGCTGCTGGCCATGATCATCTTCCTGACCCTGATCTTCGGGTCCTGCATCAAGCCGCTGTGGGTGCTGGGCAAGTGGATCATCCTGATCTGGGTCGTCGGTCTGGTCATGGTCGGCGTGCTGATGTGGGGCGGCGTCCTGGGCATGGAATATGTCGACCAGTCGCAGTGGGGCGGCCTGCCGCTGACCCTGTTCCTGGCGACCTTCGGCGCCGTGCTTTCCTTCCCGCTGGCGATCCTGCTGGCGCTGGGCCGGCGCTCCGAGATGCCCGCGATCAAGGCGATCTGCGTCGCCTACATCGAGCTGATCCGCGGCGTGCCGCTGATCTCGATCCTGTTCATGGCCTCGGTCATGTTCCCGCTGTTCCTGCCCACCGGCGTCTCCATCGACAAGCTGCTGCGCGCCGTCGTCGGCCTGATCCTGTTCTCGGCGGCCTATGGCGCCGAGATCGTGCGCGGCGGCCTGCAGGCGATCCCGCGCGGCCAGTACGAGGCCGCCGACGCCATGGGCCTTTCCTACTGGCAGAAGATGGGCAAGGTGATCCTGCCCCAGGCCCTGCGCATCACCATCCCGCCGATGGTCAACGGTTTCATCGGCGGCTTCAAGGACACCTCGCTGGTGCTGATCATCGGCCTGTTCGATCTGCTCTACACGACCCGCCTTGCCTTCCAGGACATCAACTGGCGGCCCTATTTCGTGGAGGGCTACGTCTTCTGCGCCCTGATCTACTTCTGCTTCTGCTTCTTCATGTCGCGCTACAGCCAGTGGCTCGAGCGCGATCTGGCCAAGGGCCAGAACTACTAGCCGGAATCCCCAGGAGGTCGCCATGGCCGCAGCCGCCGAGTCCAACGCCCAAGCCAAGCCCGCCGAGGGTTTCGCCGTCGAACTGCGCCACGTCCACAAGTGGTACGGCGAGTTCCATGTGCTGAAAGACATCAACCTTGAGGTCCGCCTGGGCGAGCGTGTGGTGGTCTGCGGCCCCTCGGGCTCGGGCAAGTCGACCATGATCCGATGCATCAACCGCCTGGAGGAACACCAGCGCGGCAACAT
>CALLQH010000318.1 GCA_938014945.1 uncultured bacterium
CGGCAATCATCCGCGCCACCGCGCGGCCCGAGAAGGTCGCCCAGCCGACCCCGCCACCGTGATAGGCAAGGGCATGGAAGACGCCGGGATCGTCGGGCAGTTCCCCGATATGGGGCACCCGCGCCGCCGACAGACAAACGAATCCGCGCCAGAAGTGTGTGATGTCAACGTGGCGCCATTGCGGCCACATCTGGTGAAACTGCTCGATCAGCCATTTGCGGTAGGTTTCGGTCGCTTCCGGCGTGTTGCGCGTGGCGGCCCGGGCGCCGAGCAGGAAGCGGTTGCCCTTCAGCATGCGGAAGTAGAACAGCAGGTTGCGGGTATCCCAGATGGGGCATTCGGTGCTCCAGCCATGGGCGGCCAGCTCGTCGTCGCTCATGGGGCGCGTGACGATGATGTTCGACAACGCGGGCATCAGCGTGCCGGCGATGGAGGGATGCAGCTTGTCGCGGGTGAAGCCGTTGGTCGCCACGATCACCTTGTCGGCGGTCAGGCTGCCGCCCGCTGTGACCAGACGGTGCTTGCGGCCTTCCTTCTGCCAGCCGGTGACCTCGCTGTGGCCGTGAAAGACGACGCCGCGGCGGATGCAGGCGCGCGCCAGGCCGCGGGCATATTTCATCGGATGCAGGGCAAAACCGCAGTGGGTGAAGTAGGCACCGAAGGCCTGTGGGCCGTGATAACCGCGCTCTGCCAGTTCACCGCGCGACCACACCTCCACCGGCACGCCGATGACCTGCGACCAGGTCCTGGCCCAATCCTCCATGCCGTCCATGCGCGAGGGAGCATGGGCCACGCCCAGTTCGCCGTCGCCCTGGGCATCGTAGTCGATCCCCTCGTCGCGCCCCAGGGCACGCACCAGTTCGATCGCCTCAAGGCCGTTGCGGTAATAGGCCTTGGTGGCGTCCATCCCGAAGCTGTCGATCATCTCCGAAAGGCCGAGCTTCTCACTGTCGGGCCCGACAAAGCCCCCGTTGCGGCCCGAGGCACCCCAGCCTGGCGCGCCCGCCTCCAGGATGCGCACGTCGACGCCATAGTCGCGCGCCAGATGGAGCGCCGCCGACATGCCGGTGTAGCCGCCGCCGATCACCGCGACCTCGCAGTGGTGATCGCCCGAAAGAGGCGCCCATCCTTCCACTTCCGGTCCCGCACTCTCGGCCCAATAGCTCTCGACGTGACGCTCAGCGTTGTAGATGGAGGGGTGGTAGAGTTCGGTCATGCTTCTGGCCCGGCTGAGGAGGCGCGATCATAGTCGAGCGCGCCAAGGTGGCAACGCTGCCGCTGCGTTGACGCTGCAGAATCCGGGACGTAAACGGCCAAGGCCACACGGAGAACGCCGCCATGCCCCTGCCCTTTACCTGGAATGCCCCCGTCACCGTCGCCTTCGGCGAAAAGCGCCTGGAAAAGATCGGCCGCGACATCGGCAAGCTGGCCGGCGACGAGGCCACGGTGATGCTGGTGAGCGATCCGGTGCTGGCCAAGGTGGGTCTGGTCGATCGCGCCGAGGCGGCCATTGCGGCGGGCGGCCACCGCGTGACCCGCTACACCGAAATCCGCAGCGATCCGCTGGCAAGCTCGATCGACGCGATCGTCGCGCAGATCAGGAAGGACGGTGCGACCTGCGTCGTCGCACTGGGCGGCGGCTCCTCCATGGACGCGGCCAAGCTCGCCGCCGCGCTCGCCCGCGACGGCGATGCCGCGGAGAGCTACGCGCTGGGCGCCAGGCCCCTGCCCCGCAACGGCCTGCCCAGGATCGCCGTGCCGACGACAGCCGGCACCGGCTCGGAAGTCACGCGTACCTCGGTCTTCAGCACGGCCGAGCGCAAGCTGTGGGCCTATGGGCCGGAGCTGCTGTTCAACCTGGCCCTGCTCGATCCGACCGTGACCGTGGGCATGCCGCCGCATCTGACCGCGGCGACCGGTGTCGATGCCTCCGTCCATGCCATCGAGGCCGCGACCAACAAGCGCCGCAATCCGATCTCGACCGCCATTGCGCTCGGTTCGGTGCGCACCCTGCGCCGCTGGCTGGCGGTCGCCGTTGCCGAGCCGGAAAACCTGGAAGCGCGCGGTGAAGTGCTCATCGCGGCAACGACCGCGGGCATGGCCTTCGATGTCGCGGGCGTTGCCATCGCCCATGCGATCGGTCACGCCCTGGGCGAGGCAGCGGGCGTCCATCACGGCCGCGCCGTGGGTCTGGCACTGAATGCCACCATGGCCAACGGTGCCGGCGCAGCGCCCGACGCCTATGCGATGGTCGCCGAAGTCCTGGGTGTGGAAACGCGCGGCATGACGACAGACGAGGCCGCCGCCTCCGCGCCCGCGGCCTACGACGCCTGGTTGCGCGAGGTCGGCCTGAAGCTGTCGCTCGACGACCATGGGCTGAGCGCCGGCGATGCCGGACGCATCGCCGCGCTGTGCTTCGAGCCGGAGAACAAGGTAATGCTGGAAACCGACAGCTTTGCCTACGACCCCGCCAATCTCGAAGCGGCCGTGGCCAACATGCTTTCGGCTGCCTGAGGGCTAACGCCCGCGCAGCGTCAACAGATGCCGGATCAGCTTCCGGCGCTGTAGCGCACCACGGCGCAGCTCAGGTTCCTGGAGGCCAGCACCCGGCAACCCTCACGGGCCTGATCCTCGGAGAGATTGACGAAACGCGCACGATAGAGCGTGGCGCCATCGTTCTCCGCGGCGGTGACGACGCTGGTGCCCTTGCCGCCAAAGATGGGGTTGAGCACGAGCTCTGCCTCGTCGAGGGCGCGGTAGGCATTGGCGAACTGCGAGAACGCGCCGACCTGCACGGCCCACGGCAGGTCTTCCACCGAACCCTGCGCCGTGACGAAGCCGTTCTCGGCGCCCTGGGCGACATTGTCGAAATCGGCCAGCGCAAGGGTCGTCTCGGTCTGACGCGTATCGGCCAGCGCGGGATCGACCGCGGCGACAGCGATGATGCCGTCCGTACGCAGCGGGTGCTCGCCCGGGACAGGCGCGGGAGCATCCATCTGCGCGGCAACGATGAAACCGTCGCCCAGCAGTTCCTTCATGCGGTTGTCGCGCCAGATGCGCGACTGGCCGCCCATGATGACGGCGACGATACGGCGGCCGTCACGGATCGCCGAGGCGGCGAGGTTCCAGCCCGCGGCATTGGTGAAACCGGTCTTGATGCCGTCGACACCGTCGACCACGCCGAGCAGCTTGTTGTGGTTGCCGTAGGTGTTGCCGCGGTAGGTGAAGCTGCGGGTAGCGAACAGCGGATAGAACTGCGGAAAATCCGACTGCAGGCGCAGCGACAGGATCGAGATGTCGCGCGCCGTGGAGACCATGCTGTTGTCGGGCAGGCCCGAGGCATTGGCGAAGGTGGTGTTGCGCATACCCAGTTCGCGCGCCTTGGCGGTCATCATCTGGGCGAACTGCCATTCCGTGCCGCCCAGTCCCTCAGCGACCACGGTCGCCACGTCGTTGGCCGACTTGGTGATGAGCGACATGATGGCGTCGCGCGCCTTGATCGTGTCGCCGGCGCGCAGACCAAGCTCCGAAGGCGGCTGCGCCTGCGCGCGCGCCGAGGCCGTCCACACCGTGTCCATGGTGATGGTGCCGTCCTGCAGCGCCTCGAACGCCAGGTACAGCGTCATCATCTTGGTCAGCGAAGCGGGGTAGCGCTTCGTATCGGCATTACGCTGATAGAGGATATTGCCGTTGGTCGCATCCAGCACGATCGCCGAATAATCGGCACGCGCGGCCGTGGCGCCCCCGGCGAGAACGAGAATGAGGAAGAACGCCGGAAAAACCCGACGCATGACCATGGATACCTCAGAGAAAGCCCTGATCGCGCCCTGGCTCATTGTCCAACCCCGTTCTGCCGTCCTGCCAAGATATCACTATAAGGCAAGATCAGGGCACCAGTCCACCCGTATCGTGAGGGAATCGGGGAATCCCCCTGAAACCAAAGGAAGATTCCTTCATCCGGATTCACGGGCCGGGTTCCTCGTCGCTGGGCACAGGACCACTGCTCCTGCCCGCATCCGGCCAGCGGTCCAGCGTGGAATAGGCATCCTGATAGGCCGCTCCCGCGCGCAGCACCCGGCAATCGTCGCCATAACGGCCGACGATCTGCAAACCGGCCGGCAAACCCGCTTCCGTGAAACCGCAAGGCACGGTCAGCGCGGGCTGGCGTGTGAGATTGAAGGGATAGGTGAAGGGTGTCCAGGTGAACCAGCGGTCGTGGGGCCAGTTGCGCGGCACCTCCAGCCCGACCTCGAAGGCCGGAATGGGCAGGGTCGGCGTCACCAGCAGGTCGTAACGGTCGAAGACCTCGCCCATGGCGACGGCATAACGGCCCCGCGCGCGTTCGGCCTCGATGACATCGACGGCGCGCAGCCGCTCGCCCTCCTCCGCGATCTCGATCAGGCCGTGGTCCATGAACCGGCGGCGCGCCTTGCTTTCGCTGCGCACCGCATTGGCCGCCGCGGCATACCAGAGAACGCGGAAGGCTTCCTCCGGCTTGTGCGCCGGGGCTTCGATCTCCTCGACGACGGCGCCGAGTTCCACCAGACCCTCAACCGCCTTCCTGACCAGCGCGGCGATCTCGGGATCGACGCGGATGTGGCCGAGGTCCGGGCTCCAGGCGATGCGCAGACCGGCGATGCCTCCTTCCAGCTCGTCGCGGGCAACCTTGCCGTCCTCGGGCAGCGACCAGGAATCGAGGCTGTGGGGATGGCCGATGACATCGAGCATCAGCGCGGCATCACGCACGGTACGCGCCATGGGGCCGACATGGGAAAGGGTGCCGAAGGTCGATGGCGGCCAGACCGGGATCTTGCCGAAGCTGGGTTTCATGCCGACGATGCCGCAAAACCCTGCGGGAATGCGCACGGAGCCGCCACCGTCGGTGCCGAAGGCGAGCGGGCCCATGCCCGCGGCAACCGCCCCCGCCGCACCGCCGCTGGAACCGCCCGCGGTCATGCGGATGTTCCAGGGATTGCGCGCAGAACCGTAGAGCGGCCCGTCCGTCACGCCCTTCCAGCCCAGTTCCGGGGATTTCGTCATGCCCAGGAACACGGTTCCGGCAGCGCGCATCGCCGCCACGGAAGGAGAATCGGTCAGCCAGGGGCCCTTGGCATCGACGGTCTTGGAACCCAGGCGCGTCGGCCAGCCGGTGACACGCAGCACGTCCTTGATGCTGACGGGCACACCGTCGAGCGGGCCGATCGGTTCGCCCTTCTGCCATCGGGCCTCGGATTCCTGCGCCATGCGCCGCATCGTGGCGTCGTCGCGGTGGCAGAAAGCCTCGATGTTGCCGTCGATATAGGCCATGCGCGCAATGATCGCGTCGGCGACCTCGACGGGAGAGAAACTGCCAGCGCGATAACCGTCCACCAGTTCGCAGGCGCTGAGATGGGTCAAATCCTGGGTCATGAATCCTCGATGCGGGACCTGCGCAGTAGAGCGGGCGGCGGCAGTGCTGACAAGCAGGCCGTGGCGTGATGCAACACCAGAGTTGCCTTGGACGTTGGCTCCAGGCGACATGCCCCCGGCCTCATGCGGCAGTCAGGCCATGCGTGGCGATTTTCTGCCGCCTCTTGGCAATGGCGAACGCGTCGCCACATGTTAGAAGCTCTCGTCATCGGAGAGGCCCCGAAAGTGCTCGAGTTCTTTGACCTGGGACGGCTGGCGTCCATTGGGTCCATTATCGTCATAGACATCGTGCTTTCGGGCGACAACGCCATCGTCATCGGCATGGCGGTTGCGGGGCTGCCTCCACATCTGCGCAAGAAGGCCATCGTCATCGGCATCGCTGCCGCGACGGTCCTGCGCATCGCCTTTGCCCTCGTCACATTCCAATTGCTCCTGATCATCGGCCTGACCCTGGCCGGTGGCTTGCTGCTGCTCTGGGTTTGCTGGCGCATGTGGCGCGAGATCCGGGAATCGGCGGCCGAGCGCGAGTTGGAACGCATGGCCGAACGGCTGGGCGAGGAGGCTGGCACATCGAAGCGGCCGGTGCGCACCCTGCGTCAGGCTTTGCTGCTGATCGTCGTCGCCGACGTCTCCATGTCCCTCGACAACGTGCTGGCTGTCGCCGGCGCGGCGCGCGAAGATCCGACGATCCTGCTGTTCGGCCTGGTGCTCTCGATCGCGCTGATGGCGCTGGCGGCGACCTATATCGCCAAGCTGCTCAACCGCCACCACTGGATCGCCTACATCGGTCTGGGCGTCGTCTTCTTTGTCGCCATCGACATGATCTGGCGCGGCAGCGAAGAGGTCATGCACGCCTCGGGCATGATCTGACGCCGCAAACGGCGATTACATGCCCGGCGGCACGATCCCGCTGGGCGCCAGGGCCGCGACCAGGTCCTTCTTTACCGTCGACAGGGAAGCCTCGTCGGCCGCCTCGCAGCGGGCGACCAGCACCGGCTGGGTGTTGGAGGCCCGCAGCAGCCACCAGCCCCCGGCGCAGGCGACACGCACACCGTCGACCGCCACGACATCATCGCCGCGGCCGGCAAGACGGCCCCGTACCTCTTCGACAACCGCGAACTTGCGCACGTCGTCGCAGTCGAAACGCAGCTCGGGCGTGTTGACGACGCGGGGCAGCGCGCGGCGGATGTCGGCCATGGTCTCCTTGCGCGCCGACATGGCGTTGAGCAGGCGCACGGCGGCATAGAGCGCATCGTCGAAGCCGTGGTAGCGGTCGGCAAAGAAGATGTGGCCGCTCATCTCACCGGCCAGCGGCGCGCCGATCTCCTTCATCTTGGCCTTGATCAGCGAATGGCCGGTCTTCCACATCAGCGGCTTGCCGCCCATGCGCGCGATCTCGTCGAACAACACCTGGCTCGCCTTGACGTCGGCGATGATCGTGGCCCCGGGACGCTCGGCCAGCACATCGGCGGCCCAGATCGTCATCAACTGGTCGCCCCAGAGAATCTCGCCCTCGCCGTCGACGACGCCGATGCGGTCGCCGTCGCCGTCGAAGGCGATGCCCAGATCGGCCTTCTGGTCGCGCACGGCTGCGATCAGGTCGGCAAGGTTCTCGGGTACCGTGGGATCGGGATGGTGGTTGGGAAAACTGCCGTCGACCTCGCCGAAGAGCACGGTGTGTTCGCCCGGCAGGCGCGCCACCAGATCGCCCAGCACGACGCCCGCGGCACCGTTGCCCGCGTCCCAGACGATACGCAGTGGGCGGGCGAGATCGGCATCCTTGACCAGGCGGTCAACATAGGCAGCGCGGAGTTCGTGGTCGATCAGGCGGCCCGGCGCCTCGGAATCGGCTGCCCCCTCCTCCGCCCGGCGGCCCAGCTCCAGGATCTGATCGCCGAAGAACGGGCCGCCCTTCAGCATCATCTTCAGGCCATTGTAATCGGGCGGATTGTGGGAGCCAGTCACCATGATGCCGCCATCCAGGCCGAGCTCGGCGACGGCGAAATAGAGCATCGGCGTGGGACCCATGCCGACCCGCAGCACATCGACGCCACCGGCGGCAAGGCCACGGGAAAGAGCCTCTTCCAGCCCCGGCGAACTGAGCCGGCCGTCCATGCCCGTAGCGACGCGCGCGGACGCCCCGCCGGTCGCCTCCAGCACCATGGAGGCAAAGCCACGGCCGATCGCCTCGACCGCTTCCAGGGTCAGGGTTTCACCGACAACGCCGCGAATGTCGTAGGCGCGCAGGATCGAGGGATGCAGGGCAGTCGCCATCACAGGTTCACCTTGCCGAGGCCGACGCCGTGGTACTCGAAGCCCGCAGCGCCCATGTCGGCGGCGCTGTAGATGTTGCGCAGATCGACCACCAGGGGCCGCTTCATGAGCTTTTTCACCCGCTCCAGATCGAGCGCGCGAAATTCGTTCCACTCCGTAACGATAACCATGACATCGGCATTTTCGAGCGCCGCATAGGCATCGCTGCAGAAAGCCACGCCTTCCAGAAGCTTCTCGGCCTCGCTGCGTCCTTCGGGATCGTAGGCCTGCACCCTGCCGCCCGCCGCGATGAGGCGGGGCACGATGGCCAGCGACGGCGATTCCCGCATGTCATCGGTGTTGGGCTTGAAGGTAAGGCCGAGCACGGCGACGGTCTTGCCCTTCATGTCGCCCACGGCGGCGATCACCCGTTCGGCCATGGCCGCCTTGCGGTCGTCATTGGCCTTCACCACCGCCTCCACGATGGTCACCGGCGCGCCGGCCTCCTGCGCGGTGCGCACCAGGGCCAGCGTGTCCTTGGGAAAACAGCTGCCGCCGTAGCCGGGACCGGGATGCAGGAACTTCGGCCCGATGCGCCCGTCCAGACCGATGCCGCGGGCCACCTCCTGCACGTTCGCGCCGGTTTTCTCGCACAGGTCCGCGATCTGGTTGATGAAGGTGATCTTGGTCGCAAGGAAGCTGTTGGTCGCGTACTTGATAAGCTCGGAGGTCTCCAGAGCGGTATGCAGCACGGGCGTACGGTTGAGCGAAAGCGGCCGGTAGAGCCGGTCCATGACCGCCCTCGCCCGCTCGCTGTCGGATCCGACGACGACACGATCGGGACGCATGAAGTCCTCGATGGCCGAGCCCTCGCGCAGAAACTCCGGGTTGGAGACGACATCGAACTCGGCGTCGGGGCGCGTCTGCCGGATGACTTCGGCAACCTTGCGGCCGGTACCCACCGGTACGGTCGACTTGGTAACCACCACGGTGTAGCCGTTCATCGCCCCGGCGATCTCGCGTGCGGCGTCGAAGACGTAGGAGAGATCCGCATGGCCGTCGCCGCGCCGGCTGGGCGTCCCCACGGCGATGAAGACGGCATCGGCATCGGCCACAGCAGCAGCAAGATCGGTGGTGAACGTCAGCCGCCCGGCAGCGACATTACGCTCCACGACATCATCGAGACCGGGCTCGAAAATCGGAATCTCGCCGGCCTCAAGCCGCGCGATCTTGTCGGCCATGCGGTCGACACAGACGACGTTGACCCCGAATTCCGAAAAGCAGGCGCCCGAAACCAGGCCCACATACCCCGTGCCGATCATGGCGATACGCATGGCGGATCAGTCCTTTCGCTGAAGCTCGTCGCGGGCGAACGCGACCAGCTCGGCGCCGACATCGGGATCGTCGATGCCGAACGCCAGATTGGCCTGCAGGAAGCCGAGCTTGGTGCCACAGTCGAAGCGGCGGCCCTCGAAGCGCAGGCCGTGGAAGGGCATGGTGCCAACCAGCCGGGCCATCGCATCCGTGAGCTGGATCTCGTTGCCCGCGGTGGGCTCCTGGTTTTCGAGCACGCCGAAGATCTCGGGCCGCAGAACATAACGGCCAATCATGGTCAGGGTCGAAGGCGCCTCGACCGGATCGGGTTTCTCGACCATTCCGGTGACCTCGGCGAGGTGGCCATCGTCGGCGCCGACGGCCAGAACGCCATATCGGTTGGTATGTTCGCGCGGCACTTCCTGGATGGCCACGACATTGCCTCCGGTCTTCGCATAGACATCGAGAAGCTGGCTGATGCAGGGCCGGCGCGCGATCAGCAGTTCGTCGGGCAGGAAGACGACGAAGGGTTCGTTGCCCACGGCGTGGCGCGCACACCATACCGCATGGCCCAGCCCCTTGGGCTGCTGCTGACGGACCGTCATGATGTTGCCGGGTGCGGGCACCATCGAGCGGGAACGGCCGAGTTCGGCCGTCTTGCCGCGCGCTTCCAGGGTGCGCTCCAGTTCGAAGGCCATGTCGAAGTGATCGTCGATGGTCTGCTTGCCGCGGCCGGTGACGAAAATGAACTGCTCGATCCCGCCGGCAGCGGCCTCATCGACCGCGTGCTGGATCAGGGGGCGGTCGAGAACGGTCAGCATCTCCTTGGCCATCGCCTTGGTGGCCGGAAGGAAGCGGGTGCCGAGTCCCGCGATGGGGAACACAGCCTTGCGGACGCGCGGATGGGTCATGATGGTGAGCTGGGTTCCAGTCGAGAGGGTCCAAGCAGCGAATGGCGGGCGGATACACCATGGCCGCGCCCGTTGCCAGTCCTGCGTGGCCAGGAACGCCGGCCGTCACACTAATGTTGCGGACCAAGCAGGATGTCGCGGGCGCGGTCGAGCCGCGCCGTGGCCCAGCGCGAGGCGCCATCGGCCTGGCGTAGCGCCTTCTGGCGGGCATGGGCGGCAATGACGTCCTCGCGCGGGGCATCAGGCGAGACGCCCAGGATTTCCGCCGCCTCCTCGCGCGTCATGTCCGTGATATCGGCATCGCCTGGGGCGACATCGGGAGGCCCCGCCTTGCCGCCGCGGCGGCGGCGAAAGGTCAGCAGCAGGGGCAGGATCATGGCGCCCGGCACAGCGGCCAGCCTGGTCTGCCCGATCACCAGCAGCGTCGTCGCGGCAATGGCCAGCAATGCCAGGGCGAGACGGCGCAGATTGCGCGCAACTGTCGCCGGCGGGGCCGAAACCGCATAGCGGTAGAGCCCCCACAGTACGAGGACGACACCCAGGGCGAAGACCAGATAGATCATGGCTTCTTCTATAAGAATTCGCTGCCCGAAGCGAGCCTGTGCACCGCAGTGCGCGGTCAGCCCCGCGCGCGCATGAGCCGTTCTTTCTGCCGCTTCCAGTCGCGATCCTTGACCGCCTGGCGCTTGTCGTAGGTGTGCTTGCCCTTGCCCAGGCCGAGTTCGACCTTGGCCATGCCGCGCGCGTTGAAGAACAGGGCGATGGGCACCAGCGTGTAACCGGCGCGGTTGATCTGGCCGATCATGCGGCTGATCTGGCGCCGGTGGAGCAGCAGCTTGCGCGAGCGGTTGGGCTCGTGGTTGTCCTTGCCCGCCGGGTTGTAATGCGGGATGTGCGCCCCTTCGAGCCAGATCTCGCCGGCCGCCTCGCGCGCGAGGGCCTCGTTGATGTTGGCACGGCCCAGGC
>CALLQH010000319.1 GCA_938014945.1 uncultured bacterium
CCGACGTCTATGTCCAGTGCGACGTCTGCAAGGGCAAGCGCTACAACCGCGAGACCCTGGAAGTGACCTTCAAGGACAAGTCCATCGCCGACGTCCTCGACATGACGGTCGAGGAAGGCGAACAGTTCTTCAAGGCCGTGCCCTCGATCCGCTCCAAGCTGGAGATGCTGCACAAGGTCGGGCTGGGCTACATCAAGATCGGCCAGGCCGCGACCACCCTTTCGGGCGGCGAGGCCCAGCGCGTCAAGCTGGCCAAGGAGCTGGCACGCCGCGCCACCGGCAAGACGCTCTACATCCTCGACGAGCCGACCACGGGCCTGCACTTCGAGGACGTGAAAAAGCTGCTGGAAGTGCTCCACGCCCTGGTCGAGACCGGCAACACGGTGCTGGTGATCGAGCACAACCTGGACGTCATCAAGACCGCCGACTGGATCATCGACCTGGGTCCCGAGGGCGGCGACGGCGGCGGCCGCGTGGTCGCAGAAGGCACGCCCGAGGAAGTCGCCCGCGTCGCCGACAGCTACACCGGCCAGTATCTCGCCCCCCTGCTCAAGGTGCGGCCGAAGTCGGCTGACGCCGCGGAGTAGCGTTCGTCTGAATCGCCGGTCGCGCGCTGCCGGGCTGCGACACGCAGCCCGGGTCTCAGACCTTGCGGAAGTGCTTGGAAAGCGCCAGGGCCTGGCCCTGGTAGTGGCTGCCGAGGTCGGCGCCGTAAAGCTTGTCGGGCACCTCGGTGAGGCGTTCGTAGCGCAGGCGACCCACGATCTGCCCATGCTCCAGCAGGAACGGCACCTCGTGGCTGCGCACCTCCAGCACGGCGCGCGAGCCGGCATCGTCGTTGGCGCTCCAGCCGAAGCCCGGATCGAAGAAACCGGCGTAGTGCACGCGGAATTCACCGATCAGGGTGTCGTAGGCGACCATCTCGGCCGCGTGTTCCGGCGGTACCTTCACCCGCTCGCGGGTCGCGAGAATGTAGAAGTCGTCGGGATTGAGGATCAGCCCGGTGTCCGGCCGGGCGTGGATCGGCTCCCAGAAGAGCTCCGGATCCAGCGCTCCCTTGCGGTCGACATCGATGACATCGGTATGCTGCTTGGCCCTGTAACCGACCAGCGAACCCGGTCCGGCCCCTTCAAGGTCCAGGGTGAAGGCGATCGAATCCTTCCGTATCGAGCGTTCGCCCTCGATCGTATCGACCAGGCGATACTGCTGCTGCAGCCTCTCCAGCGTGTCCTCGCCGAACACTGGCGTGCCGCGCCGCAACCGCAGCTGGGCGAGGCGCGAGCCGCGCCTGACGACCACGGAGAACGTGCGGGGGCTGACTTCCGCATAGAGCCTGCCGCGATAGCCCTTGGGCACGCGGTCGAACTCGGTGGCGTAGTCGGCGATGACGCGCGTGAAGATGTCGAGCCGGCCGGTGGAACTCTTCGGGTTGGCGACTCCCGCCAGCTCGCCCGTGAACCGCACCGATTCCAGCAGCGGCACGATGTAGACGCAGCCGCGCTCCAGAACCGCTCCGTTGGTCAGATCGATCTGATGCATGCCCAGATCGCGCAGCTTGCCTTCCACGGTGGAGCGCGGCCCCGGCAGGAAGGATGCGCGCACGCGCCAGGCGACGTCGCCCAGGCGCAGGTCGATGCTGGAAGGCTGGATCTGGTCGTGGTCGAGCGGCTCCTCGATCAGGAGTTCGCTGCCGATCATCTCGCGCAGGCGCTGCGAGGGCAGCACGCCGGTCGAGAAGACGCCCGCGCGTTCCTCTCCGCCCTCCATGCCTGGGAACAGGCTCGCTGCCGCTTCTGCCATCGTCTCACCCACTGGTTCCGGCGCACTGTATCAGGTCCGCCCCCATGCTTCAGGGCCGCGCCGCCGCTGCTTCATGCCCGATGCCCACAGGACGATCCACCAGCCATCCCGGCCCAGGCGCAGGGATTGTGCGCCAGATGCGGGTTATCCCCACATTGCACAGGCGCGTGATCACCGAACCATCCCCGTATTGCCGCAGTTGACGCCCGCCCCTGCGCGCCCTAGGTGAAGCGCCATGAGCAATCCCGTCCACATCATCGGAGGCGGCCTGGCGGGCTGCGAGGCCGCCTGGCAGCTTGCCCGCCTCGACGTTCCCGTCGTCCTGCACGAGATGCGCCCGGTGCGCGGCACCCAGGCGCACAAGGGCGAGACGCTGGCCGAGCTGGTGTGTTCCAATTCCTTCCGCAGCGACGATGCCGAGAACAATGCCGTCGGCCTGCTGCACGAAGAACTGCGCCGCGGCAATTCCCTCATCATGGATGCCGCCGACCGCCATCAGGTGCCCGCCGGCGGCGCCCTTGCCGTCGATCGCGACGGCTTCGCTGTCGCCGTGCAGGCCGCCATCGAGGCCGAGCCGCTGATCACCGTGGTGCGCGAGGAGGTCGAGCGCCTGCCCGGCGCCGACCAGGGGCTCGCCATCGTCGCCACCGGCCCGCTGACCTCCGCCGCCCTGGCCGCCGATATCCGCGAGGCGACCGACAGCGCGCATCTGGCCTTCTTCGACGCCATCGCGCCCATCGTCCATCGCGACAGCATCGATTTCGACATCGCCTGGATGCAGTCGCGCTACGACAAGCCGGGGCCCGGCGGCGACAACGCCGCCTACGTCAACTGCCCCATGACGATGGAGGAATACGACGCCTTCATCGACGCCATCACCGACGGCGAGAAGGTCGCCTTCCGCGACTTCGAGCAGGACACGCCCTATTTCGAGGGCTGCCTGCCGATCGAGGTGATGGCCGAGCGCGGCCGCAACACCCTGCGCTTCGGCCCGATGAAGCCCGTGGGCCTGACCGACCCGCGCACCGGCAAGCGCGCCTTCGCCGTGGTCCAGCTGCGCCAGGACAATGCGCTGGGCACCCTTTTCAACATGGTCGGCTTCCAGACCAAGCTGAAGCACGGCGAGCAGGTGCGCATCTTCCGCACCATTCCGGGCCTGCAGAACGCCGAGTTCGCGCGTCTGGGCGGCATCCACCGCAACACCTTCATCAACAGCCCCAGCCTGCTCGACGGCGCCCTGCGCCTGCGCAAGCTGCCCCACCTTCGCTTTGCCGGACAGGTGACGGGCGTGGAGGGTTACGTCGAGAGCACGGCCATCGGCCTGCTGGCCGGGCGTTTCGCCGCCACGGAGCGGGCCGGGCGCGCGCTGGTGCCGCCGCCGGCGACGACGGCGCTGGGCGCGCTGCTCAACCATGTCACCGTGGGTGCCGACGCGACGACCTTCCAGCCGATGAACTGCAACTTCGGCCTTTTCCCCTCGCCCGATCACCGCGGCCACAAGAGCGAGCGCCGGGCCTCGCTGATCGCCCGCGCGCGGCGCGATCTCGGCATCTGGCTCGGCGAGCGCCAGGCTGCCGAATAGCCGCCGGGCCGTTTGACCGGGACGGCCCGAGCCGACAGATTGAGCGACCATGGTTGCCCCGGCCCCCAGCACCTCCAATGTTCCGTCGGCGATGGCGGAGGCTTCCGCTCGCGTTACGCCGCCGCCCGGTCACCGCGACGAGAACACCGAGAACTTCCCGGTCGCCTCTTTCCTGCTGCCCCGCCGCATCCGCGGCCATGTGCTCGCCTTCTACCGCTTTGCCCGCACGGCCGATGACATCGCGGATGATCCCTCGCGCCCGCCTGCCGACAAGACGGCCGCTCTCGACCGCCTTGAGGCAGTGCTCGATGGCGCGCGCCCCGGCACCCCGACGGAGCACGCCGCCGCCAGGCATCGCGATAGCCTGAAGGAAACAGGGATCAGCGATCACCACAGCCGGGACCTGCTCGACGCCTTCCGCCGCGATGCCGCCAACCCGCGCTGCGCCGACTGGGCCGATCTCATGGCCTATTGCCGCCTCTCCGCCGCTTCGGTCGGCCGCTTCCTGATCGATCTCAACGATGAGGACCAGGCGGCCTGCCCCGCCTCGGATGCCCTTTGCGCCGCGCTCCAGGTGCTGAACCATCTCCAGGACCTGCAGGACGATCTCGTCGCGCTGGACCGGGTCTATCTGCCCCTCGACTGGATGGCGCAGGAAGGCGCAGCCATCGAGAATCTCCGCCGTCCCGCCCTTACCCCGGCCATGCGCCGCGTCGTCGACCGCTGCCTTGACGCCACGGATGACCTGCTGACGCAGGCACAGGTCCTGCCCGCCGCCCTGGGACGCTCCCGCCTGCGTTACGAGGCAGCGGTCATCCTGACCATCGCGGAACGGCTGTCGGCGCTGCTTCGCCGCGGCGACCCGCTCGCAGGTCGCATCGAGCTTTCCCGTGCCGACCGCGCCTGCTGCCTGCTGCGCGGTCTGTGGCGGGGCTGGACGGCGCGATGACGCAGGGAACGCCATCTGCAGCCGAGGCCTGGACCCATGTCAGGCAGGTCGCGCGCGCCTCGGGCAGTTCGTTCTACTGGGCCATGCGCCTGATGCCCGCCAGGCGGCGTGCCGCCATGTTTGCCGTCTATGCCTATTGCCGCGAGCTTGATGACATTGCCGATGCCGACACGCCCCTCGCCCAGCGCCGCGCCGAACTGGACGGCTGGCGGCAGGAGGTCAGCCGCATCTGGGAGGGTGTGCCACAGACCCTCACCGGGCGGGCGCTGCTCGATGTTCACCGGGATTTCCCGATCCGCCGCGACGACCTCATCGCCGTGATCGACGGCGTCGCCACCGATGCTGACGGCCCCGTCATCCGCCCCAGCCTTTCCGAACTCGATCTCTACTGCGACCGTGTGGCGAGCGCGGTCGGACGTCTTTCGGTGGCGATCTTCGGTGCGGACGGCGAAGATGGCCAGGCTCTCGCCCACAGCCTGGGCCGCGCCCTGCAGCTCACCAACATCCTGCGCGATGTCGACGAGGATGGCTGGGGCGGCCGCCTCTACCTGCCCGACGAGGCGCTGACCCAGGCCGGGGTGGCAGAGACCACGCCCGCGCTGGTGCTCAAGGAGCCGGGCCTGCCCCAGGCCTGCGCCATCGTGGCCGAGATGGCGCGCGGCCACTTCACCGCCGCGCGAGCCGCACTCGCCCGATGCGACCGGCGCGCCGTGCGGCCCGCCGCCGTCATGCTGGAGAGCTATCATCGACTGCTGGCGCGCATGGAACGGCGCGGCTGGCAGACGCGCAGCCCGCGCATGCGGCTGTCGCATCCGGAGAAGTTCGCCATCGGCCTTGTCCACGGCCTGCTGTGACCGTCTATGTCATCGGCGGCGGAATCGCCGGACTCTCCGCCGCCGTCACGGCAGCCGGGGAAGGCGCTCGGGTCCACCTGATCGAGGCGGCGCCACAGGCAGGCGGCCGCTGCCGATCCTTCGACGATGCCGTTCTGGGCCGCCGCATCGACAACGGCAGCCATGTCCTGATCGGCGCCAATCCGGCGGCGCTCAACTACCTTCAGCAGATCGGCGCCCGTGACAGCCTGGTGCGCATCGGCGAACACGGCGCGCCCTTCGTCGACCTGGAGAGCGGCGCGCGCTGGACGTTCCGCGCCGGCCGCCCGGTGCCCGGCGGCGGCCTGGGCAGTCATCTGCGCGCCCTGGCCATGCTGGCCCCGGCCCGTGGACGCACGGTGCGACAGGTCCTGGGCGGCGGGCCGATGATGCGGCGCTTCTGGGAACCGCTGACCGTCGCCGCCCTCAACACCGCCTCCGAACGGGCCGATGCCAGTCTGCTGCGCGCCATCCTGGGCGAAATCCTGCGCCATGGCCGGACCGGTCTCGATCTCTACATGGCCCGCGACGGCCTGAGCGAGAGTTTCGTCGATCCTGCCCTGGCCTTCCTCGAAGCACACAACGCGGTCGTCTCCTTCGGACAGTCCCTGCGCGGCCTTGCCGTTGCCGGTCAGGAGATCGCGGCGCTGGAGACCGCGGCAGGCACCATCACACTGGGACCGGACGATCGGGTCGTGCTGGCGACGCCTGCCACAGTCACCCGACGCCTGCTGCCGGACGCGACGACGCCGGAGGGCAGCAACGCCATCGTCAACGCCCACTTCCGCGTCGATCCCGCCCAGCTGCCCGCCGGTCGGGTGCCGGTGCTGGGACTTTGCGGAGGTACCGCCCACTGGTTGTTCCAGAGGGGCGACGTCCTTTCGGTAACGGTCAGCGATGCCGGAGCCCTGCTCGACCTCGAACAGGACGTCCTCGCCCGCCGTCTGTGGCGTGATGTCGCGTTGGCCCTCGGCCTTGATGCAGCGGCCGTGCCGCCCTGCCGCCTGGTCCGCGAGAAGCGCGCCACCTTCGATCAGACGCCCGCGAACGAGAAGTGCCGTCCGGGTCCATGTACCCGGTTCAGCAACCTGTTCCTGGCCGGCGACTGGACCGCCACGGGTCTGCCCGCCACCATCGAGGGGGCAACCCGCTCGGGAGTGCGTGCGGCGCGGCTGGCGCTGGGCCTAGAGCCTGCCGCGCAGGGCCGCCGTCAGCACGCGTAACTGCCGCCCGACTCCCCTGTGCTGCAGGCGCGGGGCGAAGAGATCATGGCGGCATCTGCGCAGGCGCGCGAGATCGCAGGCGGCAAAGGCGGCAGGCAGCAGGGCCGGAAGCAAGGAGCGCGGCAGGCTCGCCGCACGCAGGGCAGCGACCCGGTTCTCTGCCAGCGCGGCGATCTCGGCGGCGGCGCCGGACATTCGCACTTCCCTCTGCGCATCCAGCATCGTGCCCAGATCGAGGCCGTGGCGGCCCAGAACATCTCTCGGCAGCACGGGTTTTCCCCCTCCGGCCCTCTCGGCGCCACCCAGCAGCACCCGGGTCAGGCCGACCGCCAGTGCGGCCTGGTCAGCAGCAGATTCGTGCTCTGCCGCCTCATCCCCGGCGAGCACGGTCATCGCCGCCCGGTTCGCCATGCCCTGTGTGGCGGCAATATCCTGCTCGATCTCGGCCAGTTCCGGCTGGTGTTCCCGGGCGATGATGCCATCCCAGGCATCGATCATGGCGTGGAGCGGGGCTGGATCGAGACCGCCCTCTCCGATCGCCGCCGCCAGGGGCAGGACGATCTCGTGGCGACGCGGCCGGCCGGAAGCGATTCCCTCCAGGGATTCGCGCCACCATTGCAGGCGGATCGCACCCAGCATCGGTTCGCTGACGCGTTCAGGGACCCGCGCCAGCTCCAGTTCGAAGGCATGCAGGGCAAACAGCGAGTCCCGACGCGGGGCCGGCGCCAGCAGGATCGCAAAGTAGCGATCGGGGTCGTAACGGCGCACCTGGGCGGCGCATGCCCCCTGATTCTGAAGGGCGTCGCTCATGGTTGCCGGGGCGGCTCGGAGGGAAAGGATAAACCAAGCAAGTCGTCACCAAACTGGACAGATGGCCATAACTGGACCAAGAATGATTCGCACTAGAGGAGAGCCGCGCAATAATTTTCGGGTCTTGCGTCGTTTGGTGATTCGCAACGTAAACATCTGCCGCCACCGGCGGTCTCTCGTACCGGGGACGGCAGCATCACGTCTG
>CALLQH010000320.1 GCA_938014945.1 uncultured bacterium
CCGCGATCCTGATCGACCTCGACGACACCATCCTCTCCTCGCTGGGCGGCCAGCGCGAGGCATGGGCGCAAGTGCTGGCGGGATTCGGAGGGCGCTTCGGCGATCACGACCATGCCGTCGTGCACGAGGGCGTGCTCGCGGCCTCCCGCAGCCTCTGGGAGGATGCCGACAGCCACCGCCACTGGCGCCAGGACATCCGCGCCGCGCGCCGCGAGGTCGTGCGCCGCGCCTTCGCCGCGCTGGCGCTGGAGGACGAGGCCCTGGGCCACCACGTCGCCGACAGCTTTTCCGATCACCGGGACGAGGCCATGCATCTCTTCCCCGGCGCCGTCGCAACGCTGGAGGCGCTGCGGGCGCGCGGCATCACGCTGGCGCTGGTCACGAATGGCGGCGCACCGGCCCAGCGCGCCAAGATCGAGCGTTTCGACCTTGCCCGCCATTTCGACCACATCCTGGTCGAGGGCGAGTTCGGCAAGGGCAAGCCCGAGCCCGAAGTCTTCCATCACCTGATGGCCTGCTGCGGCTCGGCGCCCGAAACCACCTGGGTCGTCGGCGACAACCTGGAATGGGAGGTCGTCGCACCCCAGAAGCTCGGCATGCACGCCATCTGGTGCGACGCCCACCGCCGCGGCCTGCCGCAAGGCTGCGGCGTTACCCCCGATCGCATCATCCACGAACTGCCCGAACTGCTGGAGGGTCTGGACCCGTGAGCGAACCCTTCACCGCCGTCCCCGTCATCGACATCGCGCCGTTCCTGCACGGCGATGCGGCGGCCAAACGCGCCGTGGCGCGCCAGGTGGCGCAGGCCTGCGAGACGATCGGCTTTCTCTACATCGACGGCCACGGCTTCGATCCCGCGCTGATCGAACGCGCCCAGGCGGCGGCCCGCGCGTTCTACGCGCTGCCCGAGGAGGAGAAGCGCAAGGTCGACATGAACCGTTTCCCCAACCACCGCGGCTATGTCGGGGAGTTCCACGGCACACCCGGTTCGCGCCAGCAGTATGCGCGCTGGGAAAGCTTCAAGGTCGGCTTCGAGACGCCGGCGGACGATCCGGAGTTCCTTGCGGGCGTGCGTTTCTACGGTCCCAACGCCTGGCCCGAGCAACCCGCCGAATTCCGCCCGGCGATGGAGGCCTATTACGGCGCCATGCTGGGGCTGATGCGCACCATGTTCGGCCTGTTTGCCGCCGCGCTCGATCTCGACGAAGACCACTTCCGCCGCTGGACGGGCAAACCCGCCAGCATCATGAACGTCAACTACTACCGCGGCCGTGGCGGTGCGGCAGATGGCGTGCCGACCGGCGTGGGCGCCCACAGCGACTACGAGTGTTTCGCCATCCTCTGGCAGGACGGCTCGGGCGGCCTGCAGCTCCTGAACCAGGCGGGCGACTGGATCGATGCGCCGCCGGTGCCGGGCACCTTCGTCATCAACATCGGCGACATGATGGCCCACTGGTCCAACGACCGCTTCGCCTCCACCAAGCACCGCGTCGTCTATGGCGGCGAGGGCGACCGCCTCTCCATCGCCTTCTTCGGCAACTGCGACTACACGACCCCCGTGGCCTGCCTGCCGACCTGCGCCGGCCCCGGCAACCCGCCGAAATACGCCCCGACCACCGTGGGCGAACACCTGCTCGCCTCGGTCAAGCGCGCCTATACCTATGTGGATGCCTACAAGGACTGAGGGGCTACCGCTCTTCCTCTCCGTCTCTCTTGCACTCTCTTCATGTCATGGTCCGGCTTGACCGGACCATCCATGCTGTGACCCTGCGTGTGGTGCCACTGAGCGGTGGCGCGCCGGGCCGAACGCTACAGCATGGATCCTCCGGTCAAGCCGGAGGATGACAGGTGGAGAGACGATGACGGCACGCGGGAATCCGCTCTAGGCTCTCGCCACCACTGCCGGATAGCGACCATGACCCAATTCCTTTCCCGCGAGGCCTGGGACGCGCGGCGGCGCGCCAT
>CALLQH010000321.1 GCA_938014945.1 uncultured bacterium
GCACACTGCTGCCCCAGGCGCGCAGCCATGTGCTGAACGGCCTGCTCGACGGCGGCGAGGACGACATGGCTGCCAACGGCGTCGTGCCCGTGCTCAACGATCTCGGCCAGATCGAGCGCTGGAGCGCCCACGCCCGCAAGCTGGAGCGCAAGCTGCCTGCGGCCGTCCACATCGACACCGGCATGAGCCGCCTGGGCCTGCCGCCCTACGAGGTGGAACAGCTCGCGGCGCGGCCCGAACTGCTCGACAGTCTCGAGGTGGGCCATGTCATGAGCCACCTCGCCTGTGCCGACGAGCACGAGAATCCGATGAATGCCGAGCAACTCGCGCGCTTCAACCGACTGCGCGCCACCCTGCCCGCCCTGCCGGCGAGCTTTGCCAATTCCTCGGGCATCTTTCTGGGCGGCGACTACCACTTCGACATGGTGCGACCGGGTTATGCCGTCTACGGCGGCAATCCCACGCCCCATGCCAAGAACCCGATGCACCCGGTGGTAACCCTGCGCGCCTGCATCATCCAGGTGCGCGAGGTCGGCCCCGGTGAAACCGTGGGCTATGGCGGCCATTTCACGGCGACGCAGCCCACACGGGTGGCGACGATCCCGGTGGGTTATGCCGACGGCTACCTGCGCAGCCTGTCGGGCAAGGGCAGCGCCCGCATCGGCGATATCGAGGTTCCGGTCATCGGACGCGTTTCCATGGACCTCGTCACCCTCGACATCAGCAGTGTTCCCGAAGACAGGGCAAACGTGGGAACATGGGTGGAACTGATCTGGGGGTCACACATGCTGGACGATCTGGCCGAACGCGCCGGCACGATCGGCTATGAGCTGCTCACGGCGCTGGGCGGGCGCTATCCGCGCGTCTACAACGACGAGACCGCCTCTTGAACCCCCTGGCGCCCATCGGCCGCACGGTCCTCGCCTTCCTCGGCGCGACGGGCCGGCTGACGCAGTTTGCCGCACTGGCGGTGATGCACTGCATCCTGCCGCCCTGGTATCCCCGCCTGATCGTGCGGCAGGTGCTGGAGATCGGCTACTTCTCCCTGCCCGTGGTCGGCCTGACCGCCGTGTTTACGGGCATGGTGCTGGCCCTGCAAAGCTACACGGGCTTTTCCCGCTTCGAGGCCGAAGGCGCCATCGCCAGCATCGTCGTGCTGTCGGTCACACGCGAACTGGGGCCGGTGCTGGCGGGCCTGATGGTCGCGGGGCGCGTGGGTGCGGCGATCGCGGCAGAGCTCGGCACCATGCGCGTCACCGAGCAGATCGACGCGCTGACCACGCTGTCGACCAACCCGTTCAAGTATCTGGTGGCGCCACGGGTGATCGCGGCGACCATCACCCTGCCGATCCTGGTCGCCATCGCCGACGTCATCGGCGTCATGGGCGGCTATATCGTTTCCATCGGCAAGCTGGGCTTCAACCCGACGGTGTATCTCGCCAGCACCTTCGACATCCTGGAGCCGATGGATGTCATCTCGGGCCTCGTGAAGGCCGCCGTCTTCGGCTTCCTGATCGCGCTCATGGGCTGCTACCACGGCTATCACAGCCAGCGCGGCGCCCAGGGCGTGGGTACGGCGACGACCTATGCGGTGGTCTCGGGCTCGATCCTGATCCTCACCTTCAACTACATCGTCACGGAGATCTTCTTTTCGGTATGAGCCAGGACACGCCGAAAATCAGCGTTACCGGCCTGAAGAAGAGCTTCGGGCGCAAGACGATCCTCGACGGCATCGACTTCGATGTCGCCAAGGGCGAATCGCTCGTCATCATCGGCGGCTCCGGTTCGGGCAAGTCGGTGACGATCAAGTGCGTCCTGGGCCTGATCCGGCCGGATGAGGGCAGCATCCTGATCGACGGCAAGAACGCCGTGGGCCTGCGCGGGGGCGAACGCGACGACCTGATGAAGAAGTTCGGCATGCTGTTCCAGGGCGGCGCCCTGTTCGACAGCCTGCCGGTCTGGGAGAACGTCGCCTTCGGCCTGATCCAGGGCCACGGCGTCTCGCGCAAGGACGCCTACGACCAGGCGATCGAGAAACTGGGCATGGTCGGCCTGAAGGAAGACATCGCCGACCTGCTGCCGGCCGAACTCTCCGGCGGCATGATGAAACGCGTGGCGCTGGCCCGCGCTATCGCCACCCAGCCCGAGATCATCTTCTTCGACGAGCCGACCACCGGCCTCGACCCGATCATGGGCGATGTCATCAACGACCTGATCGTGCATGTCCGCGAGGAACTGGGCGTCTCGACGGTGTCGATCACCCACGACATGGCGAGCGTGCGCAAGATCGCCGACAAGGTGGCCATGCTCTATGCCGGCAAGCTGGTCTGGGTCGGCCCGGTCGAGGAGATCGACCACAGCGGCAATCCCTATGTCGACCAGTTCATCCACGGCCGCGCCGAGGGCCCGATCCAGATGGACGTCAGGCGCGCGTGACGACGACGCAAACACCGACACGATTCCTTCTCCTGCGCCTGCCCGCGAAGGCGCTTTCCTGATGGCCGCCGCATCGCGTTTCGTCTGCCAGTCGTGCGGTGCCGAGTACCGCAAGTGGGCGGGGCGCTGCGATGCCTGCGGCGAGTGGAACAGCATCGTCGAGGAAGCGGTCACGACCGGCGGCGCGCCGGGCGGCCTGAAGGGCAAGAAACGGGGTCGCCAGATCGCCTTCGAGAGCCTGACCGGGGCGAGCGAGCCGCCGCCGCGCATGGTGACCGGGATCAACGAGCTCGACCGCGTCTTCGGCGGCGGCCTGGTGCCGGGCTCCGTGCTGCTGCTGGGCGGCGACCCAGGCATCGGCAAATCCACCATCACCCTGCAGGCCGCCGCGCGGCTGGGCATGAAGGGCGTGCGCTGCGTCTATCTTTCGGGCGAGGAGGCGATCGACCAGGTGCGTCTGCGCGCCCGCCGCCTGGGCCTGGAATCCTCGCCCGTGCAGCTGGCCGCCGCGACCAATGTGCGCGACATCATCTCCAGCCTCTCGGCCGAGCGGGCCGACCTGGTGGTCGTC
>CALLQH010000322.1 GCA_938014945.1 uncultured bacterium
CAACCACATGGCCTCGTCCGGCGGTGCGCTGACTGCGCTCGGCATCTTCCTGCTGGAGAGCGGCAAGGTCGATTTCATCTGTCATGTCCGCGCCGATCCCGAGGCGCCGATGCGCACGATCAGCCACGTCTCGACGACGCGGCAGGACGTGCTGGACGCGGCGGGCTCGCGTTACGGTCCTGCCGCCCCGCTCGACCGTTTTGTCGAGATGCTCGACCGGGGCCGCCCCTTCGCGGTGATCGGCAAGCCCTGCGATATTTCCGGCGTCCACAACATGCGCAAACACGACCCCCGCGTGAACGAGCTGGTGCGCTACACGCTGGCGTTTTCCTGCGGCACCTTTGCGCCCCTCGATACCTCGCGTGCTCTGCTGGAGCGACAGGGCTTTCCCGACGGCGCTGCGGGCGAGGAAAACCTCAGCCTCTTCCGCTACCGCGGTTACGGCTGCCCCGGGCCGACCCGCGCCATGGACAAGCAGGGCAAGATCTACGACGAGACCTATCAGGAGTTCTGCTACGGCCCGGCCGGCTGGCCCCACCAGTTCCGCTGCAAGCTGTGCGCCGATCCGACCGGCGAGGCGACCGACCTCTCCGTGGCCGATGCCTGGGAGGGCGGCGGGCCGACCGAGGAGGAATGGGGCGGCGAGAACATGTTCGTCTCACGCACGCCGCGCGGCGATGCCCTGATGCAGGAAGCCATCGCCGCCGGCGTGCTGGATGTGACGCCCGACGACATCGCCACGATGTACCGGGTGCAGCCGCACCAGGCGGTAAAGAAGCAGGGCATGAACGCCCGTCTGGCGGCAACCACCGAATCCGGCTATCCGGTGCCGGATTTCCGCAACATGCGCCTGGATGCCGCCCAGGCGCAGCGGGATGAGACCTTCTACGAGCAGAACTTCGAGGGCACCAGGATGCGTATTGCCAGGGGCGTGAACCGTGAACGACTGGCCTGATGCCGTGAGCGGCGACCTGCGCGCCCGGCGGCGCGCCAACTTCAAACACATGATCAAGCCGCGCTCCATCGCCTACATCGGCGGCCGGGGCATGGCGGACGCGATCGACTATGCCCGAGAGCTCGGCTTCACCGGCACGATCGGCACGGTGCATCCCTCCTACGAGGAGATCGGCGGCGTGCCTTGCGTGCCATCCGTCGCCGATCTGCCGTTCGTGCCCGACACCGCCTGGATCGCCGTCTCCACCGAGCGCAGCGTCGATATCGTCGCCGAACTGGCAGCCATCGGCTGCCCTTCCGCCGTGGTCTATGCCGCGGGCTTCACCGAGATGGGCGATGCGGAACTGGAGCGCAGGCTGATCGAGGCCGCGGGCGACATGGCGATCATGGGCCCCAACTGCATGGGCATGATCAACTTCCTGGACGGCGTTGCCGTGACCGTGGGGGATCACGGCATCCAGAGGCCCGAGCGGGGCATCGCCTGCGTCGCCCAGAGCGGGACCATCGTCGGCAACATGGTGATGAGCGAGCGCTCCCTGCCCGTGAGCCACATGCTCTCCATGGGCAACCAGTCGGTGCTCGACATCGCCGACGGCATCGATGCGGTGACCGACGATCCGCGCGTCAGCGCCATCATGCTCTACATCGAGGGCCTGAAGGATGCCGGCGCCTTCGCCCGCGCCGCTGCCCGCGCCTTTGAGGCAGGCAAGCCGATCATCGTGCTGAAGGCCGGCGTCTCGGAGGCCGGACGCCAGATTGCGCTCTCCCATACCGGCTCTCTGGCCGGTACCCCGGAACTTTACGAAGCGCTCTTCGACCGCCTCGGCATCATCAGCGTCGCCAACTTCCCCGAACTGCTGGAGATGGCAAAGCTGCTCTCCGTCGGCGACATCCCCCAGGGCAACCGGGTGATGATCGAGACCTGCTCGGGCACCGATTCCGGCTACTGCGCCGATCTCGCCGAACGCTACGGCGTCGCCCTGCCCCAGCCGGACGCGGAGGTAAAGGCCGCGCTGCGCGAGGTCCTGCCGCCCATCGCCACGGCGATGAACCCGCTGGACGTCACCATGGCGCAATGGGCCGACCGGGAGGCGCAGGCGACTTCGCTGATCACACTGCTGCGCCAGCCGGCCGACGCCGCGGCGCTGGTCATCAACTATCCCGTCGGCGAGGGCCTGGGCGAAAGCTACGACCCGGCCATCGAGGCCATGCTCGACGTGCGCAAGGCGACCGGCCTGCCCTGCTACGTCATCACCAATCTGCCCGAGGGCGCGCCGCGCCACATGCGCGAACTGCTGCTGTCCAACGGCATCGTGCCGCTACAGGGCATGGAGGACGCCTTCTCGTGCCTGGGCCGCGCCGCGCGTTACGTCGCCCGTTGCAGCCAGCTTCGTGAGGCCGGCGGCCCCGAGCAGCGCATCCTGGGCGCGGGCATCCTGCAGTCGGGTGCCCTGCTCGACGAAGCGGCAAGCAAGGCAGCGCTCGCCGAACATGGCGTGGCCGTGCCCGATGCGCGGATCGTCGCGACTGCCGACGAGGCCGTCGCTGCGGCGGACGCGCTGGGTTATCCCGTCGTCGTGAAGGGCCACGGCGAGGGTCTGGCGCACAAGTCGGAGCTGGGTGCGGTGGCGGTCAACCTGCGCGATGCGACGGGTGTACGCTCTGCTGCCCAGACCATCCTTGCCATACCGGGTGTGAGCGGCCTGCTGGTGGAAACGATGGTCACCGACGCCGTCGCCGAGGTCATCGTCGGCATCAAGCGCGATCCCTCCCTGGGGCTTGCGCTGGTGATCGGCTCGGGCGGCATCCTGACCGAACTGATCAAGGACAGCGTCAACCTGATCCTGCCGGCGAGCGACGCGGAAATCCGCCGCGCCATCGGCCGCCTGCGCGGCCATGCCCTGCTCACCGGCTTCCGCGGCAAACCGGAGGGTGACATCGACGCCCTGGTCGCCACGGCACGCGGCATCGCCGCCTACGCCGAGGCCCATGCGGACAGCCTGATGGAGCTCGACGTCAACCCGGTCATGGTCCGCCCGAAGGGCAAGGGCGCGGTGGCTGTCGATGCCCTGATCCGGCTGGGAGAACCCGCCAAGTGAGCGCCTCGGCCATCTTCGCAGACGGACTGCTGAAGGACCGTCATGTCCTGGTGACCGGCGGCGGTACCGGCATTGGTCTGGCCATCGCACGCGAGTGCGGCCGCCTGGGCGCGCGCGTCACCATCGCCGCGCGGCGCGAGGCGATCCTGCGCGAAGCCGCCGAGGGGCTGCGCGCCGAGGGAATCGATGCCGCCTGGCAGGTGCTCAACATCCGCGACAACGACGCGGTGCTTGCCGCCTACGACACGATTATGGCCGATCGTGGCCTGCCGGACTTCCTGGTCAACAACGCCGGCGGCCAGTTCGGCGCCAAGGCCGACGACATCTCGCCCAACGGCTTCCGCGCCGTGATGGACCTCAACGTCCAGGGCACCTGGCAGATGAGTCATGCCTTCGCCACGCGACACCGGGAGGCCGAAACGCCGGGCCGCATCGTCAACATCGTGTTTGCCCATACCGATGCCATGCAGTTCTTCGCCCATGCCGCGGCGGCACGCGCCGCGGTGGTCAACCTGACGCGCACCCTGGCCCTGGAATGGGGCGATCACGGCATTCTGGTGAACGCCGTGGGCCCCGGCCCCGTCGATACCGAGGGGATGGATCAGTACGACGACGACATGGGCGGTCGCAGCCGCCTGAAGCTGATGCCGGTGCCCCGCTGGGGTCGTCCGGAGGAGACCGCCTGGCTGGTCGCCTATCTGCTTTCCCCCGCCGGCGACTGGATCACCGGCAGCTTCTT
>CALLQH010000323.1 GCA_938014945.1 uncultured bacterium
CGCCGCCGATATCCAGCGCCACATCTAGCCTGGATCCCTGCCATGTCGCATCCATGGTCAGTTTGGCCTCCTCTTCGGTCGATGCCGTGGCGAGCTTGAGGCCGGACCCGACGAAGGAAGCCTTCGCATCCCCCTTGTCGGGATCAATGTCGAAACGCGCCGTGCCATCGATCTGGCCTTCCATGGCAAGCTCCGGATCGACCATCTCCAGCACCGACATTGGGACCGCATCCATGGTGAGGCCGCCCTTGAGATGGTCGTCGCCCATGGCGACGTCGAACTCCAGGGTGCCGCCATCTATGGTGACGGAGAGCTTGTCGGTGGTGATGCCGTTGTCGTCCATCGTGACGTTGACGATATTGGTCGTGGCGATCCGGTGGTCGCCGGTCACCAGTTCCAGCTTTGCCACCGTCACCGTCGAAGCCGCATCCTTCAGGCCGAAGGTGCCGGACGTCTCGAAACGCCAGCCGGGACCATCGCTGCCACGCGCCTCCAGGCTGATGTCGAGGGCATCCATGCCGCCCGTCACCTTCAGCAGTGCCTTGTCGGCGGTGGTCATGTCGGCAAGGTTCACACCGGCGAAGGAGCCGCGGATATCCAGCGACGGCGTTCCCATGGCGTCGTTGACGGTCGCCGCCAGCGCCAGTTCGCCGATGCCCATTCCTTCAAGTTCGATCCGCTCGATCCAGGTCCGGGCTTCCACCGTCTGCCGGCCTTCGGCGGCCGGCGTGAAGGTTGCCTCGAACACACCTGCACCCTCGAACGAACCCAGCGCCAGGACGTCTGCGAGTGCGGACAGGTCTGTGAGCCGGCCCGCGATGCGCCCGTCGATGAGGCTGGCGACAAGATCGAGATCGAGGCTGCCACCGGCGCTGATACCCGGCCCGGCGACGCGCAGGTCCATCACGGCCAGCGTCGAGAAATCGGCGTTGAAGGCGAGGCCGGTCTCCACGGCCAAGGCGCTGTCACCCCGGGGCAGCGTCAGGCGCAGCGCCGTGGTCATGCCGTCGCTGATGTCGAGCGCGCGCAGATCGAGAGCGGCGCCGTCGAGCGGCATCGTATCGTAAGCGCCCCGGGCCACCGCCAGGTGAACATCCATCTTGGGCGCAGCAAGCGGACCCTCGGCAACGATGCCCAGGGTGCCACTGGCTTGCAGAGCGGGATCGACCTGCGCGGCCAGCGCCCGGGTCAACTGGAACGGACCGCTCAATCGGCCCTTCAGCGTGCCGCCCGCCAGATCGATGTCGAAGTCGCCCGTGGCATTCCAGATCGGCAGGTCGATGGTCGCCGCGCTGACCTGCACCTGCTCGGCGCCACCCGAAAGCGTAAGGGAGATTCCCGGCGCCTGGCCGACGATGGCATCGAGCATCTCCTGGCCGGTCGAAAGATCGCTTGCCTCAAGCTTCAGGCCGCCCTGCGCGCTCTCGCCCCAGGCCGCGACATCGATATCGCCGGAAACCGCCAGCATCCCGGACAGATCGAGGCCCGACAGGCCCGACAGCGGCGCAAGCGGCAGATCGGCCCGCAGGCCCGACACCTGGATCGCTCCACTGTCCGTGTTCAGAACAAGGGCGGTTTCCAGGTGCCCGGCCGCCAGGTCCAGGACAACGCTCGAGAGATCGATACTGGTGAAGTCGGCGCCAAGAGTGCCGCGCAGGTCCAGCGTGGGCTGGGCACCAAGCTGGGCATTGCCCAGCGCATCGCCGATGTCGGGCTCGATCAGAACAAGCGCCGCGGCGACCGACCAGTCGCCGTCCGCGATCATGCTGAAATTCGCGATGTCGAGACGCACGCGCCGGGCGCCCATGCCCTCGGCCTGCGGCTGTTCCAGGTTCAGCGTGCCCGAAACCGCCGGCGCATCGGCCGTGCCGCCGACGTGGCCCTGCAGCGTCCAGCTTTCAAAGTTCAGCGGTGCTGTAAGGTCGGCCACCGCCGAGGTCTGCGCACCGCCGGCATCGACCGCCAGATCCAGCGCCATGGCTTCGAGATCGACCGCGCCACTTGCCTTCACGGTCGCGGGATCGACGGTCACGGCGACGCTGTTCAGGGTCAGCCTTTCCTCCTCCAGCGCGACATCGGCATCCCAGCTCACCTCTTCTCCCAGCAGGGCTGCGGTCTGCGCATCCAGAAGCGATCCGGGATGGGCCGTGCCGCTGGTCGTCAGCATCATTGTTCCGTCCGCCTGGCTGACGCTGAAGCGCGCGTCCGCATCGGCTGTCTCGGCCAGAACCAGGGACAGCGTTCCATCCCAGTCGTTCACCGTGCCGCTGGCCGCCAGGGTCGCCGAGAAGGCCGGATAGGGGGCGACATCGAGCAGATGGACCAGCAGACCGCCCTCTCCTTCGTGCAGGTCGGCTTTGATCGCCAGCGTATTGGCCGCAAGGTCCACGTCGAAATGCAGGGCAAAGCGGCCGCTGGCGCCGTCCAGCCGATCCATGTTCAGCACCAGCGTACCGGCGCCCGCCGCGCCGAGATCGGCATTGCCGCTAAGCCGGTAGCTCGCCGCCATCCCCATCACTGAGGCATCGAGCGTTATGGTCGCCACCTCGAGCCGCGCGACGTCGATCCCGATGCCCGGGGCCTGCGGCAGGGCGAAGCCGTCGTCACCTTCTGTCGGATCGGGCTCCGCCGGACTGGCCGAGGGAACGGGTTCGCGCAGGACGCTGACCGAACCCACGATCAGTTCATCGACGACGACATTGCTGCCGATCAGCGCCCATGGATTCCAGTCGAGCGAAACATCCTCGATGCGCAGCCACACGCCGTCGCGATCGGCGACGCTGACCGCTCCGATGTTGATGCTGCCGGGCAGACCCGGGCCGAGGTCCTCGATCGACACCTCCATCTCGCCCGGTGTCGAAACGGCCTCGATGATGGTGGTGGTCAGCCAAGCGCGTACCGGTGCGCTGTCGAGAGCAAACCAGAGTACGACAAGCCCCACCACGGGCAGCAACAGGAGGGCAATGAGGATTCGCCAGCGCCAACGCATCAGAACGCCTGCCCCAGGCTGATGTAGAACTGATAGGGGTCGTCGATGTCGTCGCGGCGGTCCAGCGGAACGGCGAAGTCGAAGCGCACCGGTCCAACGGGGGTCATGTAGCGCAAACCCAGGCCGGTGCCCTTGAAGAACGGCTCGTTCAGATCAGGCCGCGTGCTTTCATAGACGTTGCCTGCATCGAAGAAGGGCACGATGCCGAAGTCTTCGGTCACCATCAGGCGCAGCTCGGTGCTGAAGACCAGCAGCGACTTGCCGCCTTCGGGATTGTTGTTGGCGTCGAGCGGACCGACATGCTGGTACTCGTAGCCGCGCACCGAACCGCCGCCGCCGGCGTAGAAGCGCCGATTGGCCGGCACATTGTTGATCGAGGTTCCCCAGATGGAGCCCGCCTGCCCGCGCAGGGCAATGACGATCCGTTTGTCGGCCAGCGGCAGATAGGTCGATCCCGTGAGTTCGCCGGAGATGAACTGCGTCGGCGTGTCGGCCTGACCGGTCCATGGCGTGACATTGCTTGCCAGACGGATGCCGCTTGTCGGATTGAGCAGGCTGTCGCTGTTGTCGAACGTCAGGTTCACCGGCAGACCGACCAGCAGCGAGCGGCTCGGCCCGTCGCTGTTCGTGATCGAGAAGAAATCGGTCGCCACACCTGCCGAACCGCGCAGGTTGGTTGCCAATGGCCGATCGAGGACGGTGGACGCCTCGATACCCGTATCGTTGTAGGCATCGGTCTCCTCGTTGATGAAGTTGACCGACGCCAGGAGGTTCTGGTCGCGTTGCAGGAAGTCGGGCTTGCGCAGCGAACTGTCGAGGCGCTGGTTCTCCAAGCCCAGGGTCGTGCGCAGGGACAGCACCTCGCCCTCGCCCCACAGGTTGCGGTGTTCCCAGCCGAAGTGCACCTCGGGCCCCAGGTTGGAATCGTAGCTGACGCCCGCCCCGATGGAGCGCGGCAGGCCTTCGGCCACCTCGACATTCATCTGGCGCTCGCCCTCCGGCCCCGTGCCATCGCCCTGGGGCTGAATGATGACGCTGGCGAAGATCCCCGTGTCGATCAGGCGGTCGCGCATGTCATCGACCTCCTGCTGGTCGTAGATGTCACCCACCTGCCAGTCGACATTGCGCTCGACCAGCACCGGATCGGTGCGTTCGAGCCCTTCGACGGAAAGCTCTCCAAAACGGATCAGCGGTCCGGCTTCCACCGTGACCTGAACCCAGATGTCCTTGTCGGGATGGTTGGCCAGTGCCAGGCGATCGGTGATGACGGCGAAGGGATAGCCGTGATCCTTCATCCAGCGCACCAGCCGTCCCTCGGCTGCAACGACATCGGATGCGATCGCCGGCGCGCCGATGCCCGCCTTGATGTCATCGGTGGTCGGCACCGCTGCGGCATTCTCCGGCACGCCTCCCTCGAAGGCGATCTCGAAGGCCGCCAGCATGTAACGTTCGCCCGGAGCGATGGAGACGGACACGGCATAGGGCGCGGCATCGCCGGTGATATCGAAGGTGATGTCGGAATCATAATAACCGCGCGAGCGCATCACCTCGCCGAAGAGGTCGACGTCATCCTCGGCCCGGCGCTTGAGCGCCGCCAGGGTCGGCGGCGGGGTGCCCTCCAGCGTCACCAACCGCGAAGCGGCCATGATGTCGCTCTTGAGGCCGTTTTCATCCGGGATGTTGATGGTGACCGTATAGGCCGCGTTTGCCGGTGGTTCTGCGGCTTCGTCCTGGGTTGGGGGCTCCATGGGATGCGCCGGCTCCCGATCGGCCAGGGCGGCGTGACAGAGCAGCACCACAAGGCAAGCAACCAGAGCTCCCCTGGCGAGTTCCATCCAGGTGATGAAGATCCGCACGGCCATATGCCCCATTCTTAACGAGAATCGGCCCGCGCTTGTACTGCAATTCAGGGAAGCCTCCGGCTACATCAGTTCGTGACCGACGTTGCGGTAATAGCCGGCGGCCCAGGGCGCAAAGGCTCCCGGGCCATGGCGCTGACGCACCAGCGCGGCACTCGCGGCGAAGTTCGCGCACGTCCAGATGGCCAGATCGCAATGTTCGGGTCCCAGCAGGCCGACCCTCCTGAGGAGGAACGCCAGCTTGGCGCCAGGGTTGCATCGCGCGCGCCCGGCAAAGTGCGCGATCACCTGCTCGTCGCTTGCCTCTGCGCCCGCGTCGAAGCGCTCCATGTAGTGCAGGTTGCCGTCCGGGAGTTCCCCCGAGATCAGTTCCTCGTAGAGGCCGCAGCAATCGAAGGCGAGCGCCTGGGCAGTAGCGTGTTCGGCGACGTCGCTACGCCCGGCCGGGCTCTTGAAGATGGTCTCCCAGGCATCCAGACGTTCCAGCCCGCTGATGCGCCAGCAGCACAGATAAGCCGGCCGGGGTCCGATGCCCTTGTGGCGGCCGATGTTGATGACGCGAATGTCCTCACCCTCGCCCCAGTGCTCCTGCCGGGCGAGATGGCGGAAGAGTTCCACCGGCACCCTGCTGTCCGGGTCGATGAACTCCGCATAGATCATGGCAGGCCTCCAGCACCCCAGGCGGCAAGGCATGGATCGTCCTTGCACGGCCCATAGTGTAGCCTGCCGGCGGCAAGTGGGCGATGCGGCAGGGCGATGGACGGGCAGGAGTTTTCCGGACGGGTGATCATGGTGACCGGCGCCGCCTCGGGCCTGGGGCGCGCGGCTGCGACACGCCTTGCCCAGGGCGGGGCAGCTCTGGCCCTGGCCGACCGGGATGCCGCGGGGCTCGACACGCTCACTGCCGACCTGAAGGCCGATATCCTCGCCCTGCCCTTCGATGTCGGAAACGAAGAGGCCTGGCCCGATGCCATGGCGCGGATCGCAGCACGCTGGGGGCGTCTCGACGCCCTGGTCAACGCCGCCGGCATCAGCCATCCCCGCGGCCCCGTGGAGGCGCTCGACACGCCGACCTGGTGCCACGTCCTCAACGTCAACCTGGAAGGCAGTTTCCTTGGCTGCAAACACGCCGTGCTGGCGATGCGGGAAACCGGCGGCGCCATCGTCAACATCGCCTCGATCCTGGCCGAGGTCGCAGACGGCGGGCTTCCCGCCTATTGCGCCAGCAAGGGCGGGGTCGTGCAGCTGACCCGCAGCGTCGCCCTGCACTGCGGCACGCGCGGCTATCGCATCCGCTGCAATGCCGTCAGCCCCGGCTACATCGATACACCGATGAACGCGGCCTTTGACGGAACGAGCCCGGAAAGCCGGACCCGGCGCACCGCCATGGAGGCCCTGCATCCGCTGGGCCGCTTCGGCACGCCCGGGGAGATCGCCGAACTGATCTGCTTCCTGGTCGGCGACGGCGCCAGCTTTGCCACCGGGGCGGTCTTCACCGCCGACGGCGGCTATACGGCGGCATGACCATGGCCGAGCTTGACGGACGCATCGCCCTTGTCACCGGTGCCGCCTCGGGCATCGGCCGCGCCGCCGCGCAACATCTGGCCCGCGCCGGCGCCCGTGTCATCCTGGCCGACATTCACGGCATGCGGGCGCAGCAGGCCGCGGAGGCCATCGGTGAAACGGCCCGCGGGGCGGAACTGGACGTCGGTGACGAGGCCGCGTGGACCGCGCTTGTCGCCGACATCACCGCAAGGGACGGCGGTCTCGACATTCTGGTCAACAGCGCCGGCATCGGTGTCCCGGCCGTGGACCTGGAGCACTGCACCCTTGCCGATTGGCGCGCCCTCAACCGGGTCAATCTGGACGGCACCTTCTTTGGCTGCCGTGCGGCGATCGGCGCCATGGCGGCGGCCGGACGGGGCGGCGCGATCATCAATGTCTCCTCCCAGCTCGGCATGGTCGCCACGCCGGACGATCCGGCCTATTGCGCAGGCAAGGGCGCGGTGACGCAGCTCACCCGCTCGCTGGCGCTGCAATGCGCCGAGCGGGGCCTCGGCATCCGCTGCAACAGCATCCATCCCGGCTTCGTCAACAGCGGCATGACGGCGCGCGACGGTGCGGCGTTACAGGCCCTGCCGCTCCACCCGCTCGGCCGGGTCGGCGAGGTCGACGACATCGCCCCGGCCATCGTCTACCTCGCCAGCGACCGCGCGGCCTTCGTCACCGGCGCAGCCTTTGTCGTCGACGGCGGCTATACCGCCTGGTAGCCGCGCTGCACCCGCACAGCCGGGCGAGGTTGGAGTTGCCCCGGTACATGCCTACCAGCTACGCTGGAGGTCGTTCTGTAACGCCACCGGGGATGGACCGGCCATGTGGGTGCCACGCGCTGCCGCAATCCTCGTCTTTGCGTTCGCTTTTCTGGGTGCGCATCCCGCACTTGCCCAGATCAGCGTCAGCGAGATGGTGGTCGACATCCTGCCCGATCAGCCCTTGCACGACCTGATCGTGGGCAATGTCGGCGACGAGATCGCCTATGTGCAGGTCGAGGTCATCGAGATCCTCAATCCCGGAACGCCCGAACAGACCTTCGTCGAGGGCATGAACGCCAACGAGGCCGGGCTGCTGACCACACCCAACCGCCTTGTCCTCAACCCCGGTGACCGCGCCCTCGTCCGCATCGCGCCGATTACCCGGCCGACCGGCAGCGATCGTGTCTATTGGGTGCGGGTGCGGCCGGTGGTGGGTGCGCTGGAGAGCCAGGAATCGGTGATTCACGTCCTGTTCGGCTATGACGTGCTGACAATCGTGCGGCCCGAGCAGGTCAACGTGGCCTACAGCGTGGAGCGCAAGGGCAACCGGATTCACGCGGTCAACACGGGCAACACCATGGTCGAACTGGCCTATGGCGAGCAATGCGATGCCGTGGGGGAGAACTGCGTCTCCGCCCCGGGCAAGCGGCTCTACGCCGGCCTTGATTGGTCCGCGGAGCTGCCGGCCGACGGTCCTGTGCGTTATACGCTCACGGTCGTCAACGAGACCTTCAAGCAGGAATACTGACCCGCGCAGGAAGGGCGATTGCGCCCTACTCCTCGCAGACCACCGTACCCAGATCGTAGAACACGGCCTCGTGCGGCAATTCGCCGACGGTGACACGACAGGGCGGCCTGCCCGGCGACGTGAATTCCAGATAGTCGGTGCCGTTGATCTGGGCCTGGAAATAACCCTCGGCATCGGTGGTCGAGACATCGTGGGCGCCCTCGACGCGCGCCAGGGCCACCGGCGTGCCGTCGGCACGCTCCACCCTGCCGAAGACCGGCAGGATGCGCAGGACATGCCAGGTCATCGTTGCCACCGATCCCGGGAACAGGGTCACGCGCTGGGCCTCCAGCTCGTAGTCGAACAGGGACTGGGAGTGCGAAAGGATGGCGACATCGTAGCTGCGATAGGGCTCCAGAACGATCGGCGCGGACGCGGCACTGTCCAGGGTCGCACGGACCGAGCCGTTGACCAGGATGTCGAAGCGGGCATCGTCGGGCACCTCGCCGTCCAGGGCCACGATGATCGCGCTGCTGGAGCCGCCGAAACCGGTGACCGCGACGCCATCGGTATTGCCCACCAGATCGAAATCGAGCTCGCCGCTGTAGGTCGTGCTGTTGGTATCGGCCAGGGTCCGCTCGTAGTTCACCGAAACCGCGCCCAGCGGATCGACATAGGATAGCGTGCTCGAAAGCGTGGTCAGCTTGACCGTGCGGAAGACGCCGGCATTGAGCTGGTATTGGCGGCCGTCATCGGTTGTTTTCAACCAGCCGACACTGGCGGCGTTTTCGGGCCCCGTATCGCCATCGGTCTCCACCCGGAAACCGAGGCTGGCCAGCGCCGACCAGTTGTCGTCGCGGTAGCTCATGGTCACCTGGGCCAGCGCCAGGAACTGATCCTGGCTCTGGGTCGCGCTGGTGGCGAAACGAAAGTCGTAGCTGCTGGTCTGCCACAGAAGAGCGCTGGCCGAGGGGCCGAACGACCATGAGGTTCCCGTGTCCTGCCGGTTGTAGCTGCCCTGGAAGCCGATCGTCACGGCCGGATCGAGCAGGCTGTAGTTGAGGCCGCCGCTGAACTCGCTGACCGTGGAGGTGAAGGGGTCGAACGTGGTGGGATCGGAACTGGTGGTGCCATCTTTCACGAAGATCTGCCGCATGCTCAGGCTGTAGCCCAGCTCGTCGTACCGGTCCGAATAGCGCAGGGTAAAGCCGGCATCCTGCGCCGTCGTGGCGATGAGCGAGGCGCGCAGGCGCGCGGGCCGCTCGCGCAGCACACCGCCGACCTCCAGCAGCAGTTCCTCGTTGCTGGACATGATATCGGCGAAGGCGCCCCAGTTTTCGCCCAGGCGGTGCAGCGTGCCCGCGCGCAGGATGGGGACACTTTCGAGCGTGCCGATCAGGCGGCGGTTGCCGGCATCGTCGACCGTGCTGTCGTCCACCAGCGCGCCGAACTGGAAGGTGTACTGTGGCGTGTCGGCCGGCGGCAGCTCCGCATTCTTGGAGAAGAAACGGGTCTCCTCGGTCGTCTCTCCGCCGATCTCCTGGATGCGCAGGGTGATGTCGTAGGAGCCGTTGGGCAACGACGAGGTGTCGAGCGTCTGGTTGCCCGCCTCGTAGACCTTGGTGCTCATCAGACGCCCGTCGCGCAGGATGTCGACCTTTGATCGGTTGGGCAGGAAGAGGATGATCGGCACGGCGTAGGCGAGATCGAGATCGACACGGGTGTCGAGCTGGGTCGTCAGCCCGAAGCCCAGGATCTTTTCCTGGCTGGCCGCATCGAGCGGCGCCGTGCGGAACAGGCCCGATGTGGTGCGCCAGTCCGTGCGGTCCATGGCAAACACGCCGCGGTCGAGGAACAGGTGGTTCTGATCGTCATAGAGCAGCGACGATTCAAGCCGGTTGTCCATCCAGGCCAGGACCGACGTGTTGCGCATCAGGTAGGTGACATCCTGTCCGCTGCCGCCGGAAACAACACCGCGCATGCTGCTGACCAGACCCGGACCGGTGTCGGTGGGCTCCAGATAACGCCCCATCTCGACCGTCGAGAGCGCGCGGTAATTGGAATTGACGAAGATGGTCAGCCGGAAGCTGTTGCGGTCGAAGATCACGCCGGCGACCTCGGGCCGCAGAACGCCGCAGTCGTCCTGGTTGTCACCGGGCAGACACAGCAGATCGCTGTTGGGTGGCAGTGGACCGGTCAGCGCGGCCAGCACGGCTTCCGAATCGTTGACATCCGACAGCGCCGGCATGACCTCGAGAGGATTGAGCAACTGCACTTGCGAGGGCGTGAAGGTCGCCAGCGCCGTCGCCACCTTTACGCCGCCGTAGTAGATGTCGACGTAGTTGGTCTGCGGCTCGACAAGTTCGAGAAAGTCCTCGGGGGGCTGCGCACGCACGACGGCCTCGCCCGCGGGATCCGCTCCAATCGCCGTACCGCCTTCACCGGAATATTCCTGGCCGATCGCTGCGGGATCGCTGCTACCGGAATCCTGGGCGGCAGCGGTCCAGGGCTGGCCATTTGCCACCGCGAACGAAAGACACAAGGCAGCAAGCCGCCACCACCTGGTGGCAGCCGCACGCGCCGTGTCCCCCCGGCGGGACCGCGTCATGGCGTCGTCTGTCGCAGGTCCATGAACCACGCACACAATATATTGTCGAATGAAGCAAGAATCGCGCCATCGCGAGTGCCTCGCGGAACGACAAGGCGCCTTGTAATTCTCGCTTTACATCGAGGCTGGCTGCGTGGGCCCTCCCCTCAGGGCGCAAGGCCGATCGTGATCAGCAGGTCGGCCGAGTAATCGCCGGATACGGCCGCGGAAAGGGCATCCTCGCTGACCGCCAGAACGATGCTGGCAGTGTTGTTGCCGCCGCAGTTGGTCACCGTCGCGTCCGTCGTAAAGGTCTCGGGAACATTGTAGGCGAGCTGCACGTCCGATGCGGCCACCGTTCCCACACCGGAGGTCCCGGACCACCACACATCGAACGGCATCACTTCGCCTGCCTGAGTCATCTCGAAGGCGCCGGTGAGCGTCGTGCCCGTCACGGTGTAGCTGCCGGAAACGTGATTCGACCAGACGCAAACCGCATTGTCGGCAAGCTCCAGGCCCGTACCTGAATCGGGATTCCAGCTGCCGAAGCCGAAGTTGTTGCGCAGGCCATTGAGGCGCACCAGCGGCGGGATCTCGATCGTCAGGCTGGTGTTGATTTCGAAATCGGTGGCACTGCCCACCGGCGAAGCCACGTTGAGACGCAGGCTGCCGGCATAGGTCCCCGCAGTGAAGGTCTCCATGTCGGTTTCGAACACGGTCACGCGCAGCTTCTGGCCTCCTGCGCTGTTGCCCGAATCGGTGCAGCTGTCGAAGACCGCCTCCGAAAGACTGTCGAAAGCCACTTCGACCCCGGCCGCCATGACGACGAAGCCGTTGCCGTCGTCGATCTCGACCTGATAGGGCAAATCGCCGCCGGGGCCCGATAGCAGGAAGGCCCCTCCGCTCGTGCCGACACCGACGGCATTGGCATCATAGGTCTTGGTGCCGGAATTGGGCCGGTTGGAAAAGACACAGTGACGGTTGTTGGTCCGCACCGTATTGGCAGCACCGTTCCAGCTGCCAAGGTCATAGTCGTCGCCGGCAAACCCGGCGAGATTGACGCACGGCTGGGAGCCGCAGCCGCTGGGAACCGCCAGGGCATCATCCTCCGGCACGAGCACGAAGATCAGCAGTGCTGCGGCAAGCGCAAACCGGACGGCGGCCTGCAGGCGGCCACGGAAAGCCGTAAGAGCATCCGTCATCAACCCGCCACCCGCCGCGCCTTCCAGCGTCCGATTGTGAAACTTCCGGCACAGTCTGACGCGCCGCGCTGTCGCGCGAAAGTCCTTTCATGGACGTCAGGGCGGCGGCCCTATCGTGAGGGTCAGGGTTGAGGTGTAGGGCGTCGCCAGGGCCACGGCCGATGCAAGTTCCGCATCGGTGATGCGCAGGATGAGGCTGCTGTTGAAGCCACCCGAACAGTCGGACGCCGTGGCGGTGGAAGTGAACACCTCGGGTGTGTCGTAGAGTACCTCCGTGCCCGAACCGACCGAGGAAATGCCGGCGCTGGCCGCCCAGAACACCTGGTAGGCGATCGGCGACTGGCCTGCGTGTTCCAGCAGGAAATCTCCAGCCGTGGTGGTCGCGGTGACGCTGTAGTTGTTTCCCGTGTTGCTCGACCAGACACAGAGGCTGGTGTCGGAGAGCGTGAGGTCCAGACCCGCATCGGGATTCCAGGAACCGAAATCGAGATTGGATTGCAGCCCGCTCAGCCGGACGAGACCAGGGACGGTGACCGAGATGGTGCCGCTGATCTGAAAGCTGGTGGCATTGCCGGTCACAGCGGTCAGCCGAAGCGTGCCGCTGTAAGTGCCGGCAAGCAGCGACGCCATGTCCGTGCCGAACACGGTGATGCGCAGCCGCTGGCCGCCGGCGTTGGTTGCACTGTTGGTGCAACTGTCGAATTCCGCGTTGCTCAGCGCCGGAAAGTTGAGCGCCGCCCCGCTGGTCATCGTCGAGAACGAGCCTGCCGGATCGGCCAGTTCGACCTGATAGGCAAGGGTTGCACCGCCCGGCCCCGTGAGCAGGAAGGCACCCCCCGCCGTTCCCTCGCCGAGCACCGTTGCGTCGTAGTTCTTGGGCGTGGTGTTGTTGGGTTTGTTGGAGAAGACGCAGTGATTGAGCGTCTGAGTCAGCGACGCGGCGCTGCCGTTCCATGCCCCAAGATTGAAGGTATCGCCGGTCAGCCCGGCCACCTGCGTGCAGGCAGGATTACCGCATGTCGTGGCCGTGGCGCGGGCTTGGCCTCCCATCGCCGCCACCACAACCACGGCGGTAACACATGCGGCAGCAAACAGGACCGGCCTCATCCACCGAGCCTGAAGCAACCTGGCAACACGTGGAGGAAGCACGAACGGAAAATCCTGAGAAAGGTTGACCTCTTCTTTTTCTATAGAGGTTTCCCAGAAAAATGCGTCTATTCAATTGTTCGTAATTTATTACAGTGTTAACACCGCGATCCAGACATCAAATCACAGTGTAAATTTGTTAACATGACACATCGAGACACGGCCCGCTCGCGGTCTACGGGGCTACGCCGATCGTTACCGTCAGGTCGGTCGCATAGGCGCCTGCCACCGCCGCGGCGATGCCTGCCTCGTCGGTCTCGATGACGATGCTGGCGTTGGAACCGCCGCCGCAGTCGATGTCGCTGCCGTCGCCGAAAAACGTGGCAGGCGTGTTGTAGGAAAGTTCCTGGTCCGAGGCAGCGACGCTTGTGATCCCCGCACTCTGCGACCACCAGACATGGAAGGGAATGGCATCCCCCGCCTGCGTCATCTCGAACGCCCCCGACGTCGCCGTCGCGGTCACGGTGTAGGCGTTGGATACGTGGTTGGACCAGACGCAGACCGAGGGATCCGAAATTGTCTGACCGCTGGCGGAATCGGGGTCCCATGTGCCGAAGTTGAAGTTGTTCCGCAATCGCAGCAGCCGGACCAGTTCGGGAATCTCGACGCTGATGGTGCCGGTGATCTCGAAATCGCTGGCGTTGCCCACGGGCGTGGCGACATCCAGGCGCAGGGTGCCGGTGTAGGTGCCCGACACCAGGGCCACCATATCGGTCTCGTAGACGCGGATGCGCATCCGCTGGCCCCGATTGCTGGTCGGGGAATCGCTGCAGAGGTCGAAGTTCGCCTCGCTCAGGCTGGTGAAGCTGGACGGCGAACCGGCCGTCACCATCGTAAAGGGAATGGAGCCGCCCGAACCGTCGCGGATCTGGACCTCGTAGGGCAGATCGCCGCCGGGGCCCGAAAGCAGGAATGCCCCGCCGGTCGTGCCTACTCCACTGGGCGTCACCTCATAGGTCTTGGTGCCGGAGTTCGGACGGTTCGAGATCACGCAATGGCGCAGCGTGGCACTGGTCAACGTATTGGCCGTGCCGTTCCAGGTACCCAGATCGAAGGTATCCCCGGTCAGCCCTGCGATCTTGACGCAGGCAGGCCCGCCGCAACCGCTGGGAACCGCCTGCACAGGCAGGGCCAGAAGAAGCATCGCCAGCAGGGCCATCGCCGGGACGACACACGGGAGAAACCCGAGAAGAACGCCGGACCCGACGGACAAGGCAGCTGTCCGTCTCATCGCAACCATCCGCGACCGGCATGCCGCGGCCTTGAAAGCAAAGCGGCGCCGCTCTGAACCAGGCGGCGCCGCGTTTTACACAACGTCCGTCAGAGAGACGATCAGGGCACGACGCCCATGGTGATCGTCAGCGTATCGCTATAGGCGCCGGCAACCGCATCGGCGAGGTCATCTTCGAGAACCTCGACCACCAGGCTGGCGTTGTCGCCGTTGGTGCTGCAGGT
>CALLQH010000324.1 GCA_938014945.1 uncultured bacterium
CCACGGCTTCGGCATCCTGGAGGGCGCGATCGATCCGGCGACCACGGCCGCGATCCGCGACCGTCTGCTGGAACAGGCCGCCGCCGAACGCGCCCGGGGCGCGGCTTCGAGGATCTCGCAGATCGAGCCCGACGACGACGCCAACCAGTGGGTCGCCTTCCTGCCCAACAAGGGCGAGGTCTTCCGCGCCCTGATGAACAATCCCGCCTGCCTGGAGACCGTGCGTTTCATCCTGGGCCAGGATGCGATCCTCTCGGAGTTCTCCGCCCACATCACCTGGCCCGGCAACAAGGAGATGGGCCTGCACATCGACCAGTGGTGGCTGCCCCACCCGGCGATGCCCGGCGAGCCCTATGCCCGCCCCTCCGATGCCCGCCGCACGAAACAGCGCACGGGCGCGCCGGTTCCCGCCGACCATCCGATCAACCCGCCGGTGGTCGCCAACGTGATGTGGATGGTGAGCGACTTCACGGTCGAGAACGGCGCCACGCGCCTGGTGCCCGGCAGCCATCTCTCCGGCCTGCATCCCGATCCGAAGGCGGCCTACGATACGGTCCATGCCGAGGGGCCGGCGGGCAGCTTCGTCGTCTGGGAGGGGCGTACCTGGCACGCCGCCAGCCTCAACACCGGCAACGGCCCGCGTCTCGGCATCACGACCTATTGGTGTGCGCCCTTCTGCCGCCAGCTGCTGAACTTCACCTACGGCCTGCGCCCGGAGGTCGCCGCCGACCTCAGCGAAGAGGAACGCGCCCTGATGGGCTTCAAGGTCTGGGGCACCTACGGCTCCACCGGCGACTTCGACGCCGACTGGGCGAGCCCCGGCGCGGAGAACCTCGGGGAACTGCGCAGCTAGGCAGCGCCCCTCTACTGCATCCACACCGGGTTGGACCAGGCACGCTTGCCTTCGGCGTCGACCACGGTGACGCGGAAGTGGCTGGCCTTGAATTGATCCAGCGGCAGTTCGGCGCGGGTCAGGCCATCACCCATGACGTGGGCCGAGGCGGCGCCGCGGCCGGTCAGCATGATGATGCTCGCGGGCGAGCAGGTGACCGTCACCGTGTCGTCGCCGATGGCGACGTCGTGGATTTCCGGCCCCTGGCTGGAGTAGTAGCGCCCGGCCTTGAGCGAGGCGAGCAGCGCGTCGGGATCGTTCTCCTCGGCCTGCACCATGACCCAACCGCCCAGCCAGTCGTGGGTCAATTGGTGGGCGTCGTCGGTGGCGTAGCCCGTGAGGCGCTGGCCCTCGTTGAGCAGGACATCGAGGAAGGGCCAGTCGTTGCCGCGGTCGGTCTCGACATGGCTGCCGTGGTTGTAGATCTCAACGGCATGGGCAAACGGCAGCTTGCGCGCATCGTTGTGCGTCAGGCCGTACCAGGAGGGATGGACGATGCCGATGAAGGCGCCGGCATCGTAAGCCCGTTTCGCGATCTCCGGCCCCGTCTCGCCCTCGCGCAGCGGCTCGAAATCGAACGGCAGGCCGATCGCCTTGATGTGCCAGAGCTCGCCCACCTCGGTCTGGGGGGCGTGCAGCTCGGCGCCGATGATGGTGGTGAAGTCCTTGGTGCGGTGCGGCCGGGAATCGGTGATCGGAAAGTCGTAGACCTCCATGAAGTGGTCGGTCATCACCAGGAAATCGTAGCCCGCCTCGCGGTAGCCCCGGCACACGGTTTCCAGCGGATGCACGCCGTCGGAATTGGTGCAGTGGGTGTGCATGTTGCCCTTGAAGAAGCGGCCGGGCTGGCCGAACGGCAGGTTCTGCATCGGGGATTCCGTGGCGCGGGTTGATGCCGGCATCCTGACGGCTGCCGGTGACGTGATTATGACACATCCCCAATTGGCCCGCGACGGCCCGCCTTCGCACTGGCGAGCGGCCCCTTCGGCGGGGCAGGATGGCGCCGCAACGACAGGGAGAGAACGTCATGTGGCTGACCGGCGGCAAGGTCTGGGATTCCGGCAGGGAAGCCTTCGCGGAAGGCGACCTCCTCATCGAGAACGGGCGCTTCGCCGAGATCGGTCGCGCGCCTGCGGGCGCCGAACAGCGGGCCATGGACGGCCTCTACCTGCTGCCCGGCTTCATCGACAACCACGTCCACATCACGCTCGATACCGGGATCGCCGCCGGCAACAACATCTGGCGCGACGCCCTGCCCGGCACCATCGCCCTGCACGCCGCCTGGAACGCCAAGCGCTTGCTGCTGTGCGGCATCACCACAGCGCGCGATGTCGGCGGCTGGGACTATCACGAGATCGCCGTGCGCGAGGTGATCGACGCCGGCAAGGCGATCGGCCCGCGCCTGTTCTGCGCCGGCAAGATCCTCTCCATCACCTCGGCCTCCTCGCCCTTCTATCCCGGCATGTACGAGGAGGTCGACGGCATCGAGGAGGTGCGCAAGGGGGCAAGGAAGCAGCTCGCCCGCGGCGCCAACCTGATCAAGATTCTGGCGTCGGGCGCGGTCAACTCCAGCAAGTACGAACGCGCCGACGCCATCCAGCTCCGCCCCGAGGAGATCGCCGCGGCTGTGGAGATCGCGCGCGACAACTTCACCCATGTCGCGGCGCATGCCCATGCCACCGACGCCATCCGCAACGCCATCGTCTGCGGCTGCCGCTCGGTCGAGCACGGCACCTACGCCACCGATGAGACCCGCGCCCTGATGGTCGAGCACGGCACCTTCCTGGTGCCGACCTTCTGCACGGCCCATGCCTTCCTGAAGGACCCCGCCTTCGCCGACCGCGCCCTGCCCCACGTCAGGGAGCGTTACATGAAGCTGGAGGCCCTGCGCCGCGAACAGCTGTCCAAGGCGCGCGCCGCGGGTGTGAAGATCGCCATGGGCACCGATGTCGGCACGCCCGGCAACCACTGCGGCGAGAACATGCAGGAGGTCGTGCTGATGGTGGAGAAGTGCGGCTTTTCTCCCGCCGAGGCGATCCGGGCCGCCACCGTCACCGGTGCTGAGCTGCTGGGCCAGGAGGAACACCTGGGGCGGATTGCGGAGGGCCATCTCGCCGACGCCATCGCGGTTCCGGAGGATCCCACGGCGAACATTGCCACCCTGCACGACGTCTGTTTCGTCATGAAGGAAGGCAGGGTGTTCCGCGACGACCGGGGCTGAACTCAGCCCCAGGTGATGCGCACGATGCGGTACTCCTCGTCGTGATAGATGTTCACGCGCTCGGGGTTGTAATCCATGGTCACGGCGTCGTTGGGGCCGATGAAGCGGGCGACATGGCCCACAAGATCTGGGCAGGGCTCTTCGCTCTCCTGGGCTTGTGCGCAGCCGGCCATGGCCACGGGCGCCCCCAGCAGCGCGGCAAGGGCAAGACGGCGCGACAACTCCTGATCGTTCATGGCTTCCTCTCCCGGTGGGGCCAGCAGAAACGTCGGTGGAAACGGGAACGCGCGGAGCAGCCGGATCCACCTTCGCGCGTTATTCTAACGTCCATCGTTGAACCGGCCCATCACAGAACTTCCGGAGCTGCCCCATGAATCCCCCGCCCTACACCACGACCCTGCTGCGCGACCACGCCGACGACATCGCCCCGGACGGCTCGGAGGTACGGCTGCTCGTCGATCTCTCGCGCGGCAGCATGGCGCATTTCACGCTGCCCGCTGGCAAGGTCTCCCGCGCCGTGCGTCACCGCACGATCGAGGAGCTCTGGTACATCGTGGCAGGCAAGGGCGAGATGTGGCGCGCCCAGGGCGACGAGGAAGATATCGTGACCCTGCAGCCCGGCGTGGCGCTGTCGATCCCCACGGGATGCTCGTTCCAGTTCCGCGCCGGCGAGACCGCACCGCTCCAGGCCGTCGGCGTCGCCATGCCGCCCTGGCCCGGCGAACATGAGGCGGCCGCCGCCGAAGGCCCCTGGGAACCCACCGCCTGATGTCTGGCCGGAGGGCATCGCATCATCGCTGAACCGGCTTGTACCGGTCAGTTGCCGGCCTTTCCCCCCGCCGACACCATGTTGCGGTAGGCCGCCCAGATCGGCGCGATGGCGGCCGGGTCGTAGGCCGCCTCCATGCGCTCGCGCGCGCGGTCGAGGCGCGCGCCCAGGGCAGCCGTATCGACGCCCACGAGGCGGCCGTCCCGCTTGCGCGGGCACCCCGCCACCAGCACGGTCTCGACATCGGCGCCGTTGGCCTGGAGCACGGCGACCTGCTCGGGGCTCGCGCCGGAGTTCATGCCGATGCGGTCGCGCGCCAGCAGGATGACGTCGGCCTGCTTGCCCGGCGTCAGGCTGCCGATGCGGTCCTCCATGCGCAGCGCGCGGGCACCGCCCATGGTGGCGATCTCCAGCATGTCGGCGGCGGTGGTGGCGACATCGGTCGGCGCAATGCCCTGGGCGTCAAGCAGGCGATTGCGCGAGCCCCGCGCGGCCTTCAGCGTGATCTGCATGTGGCGGAAGAGGTCGCCGCTGACGCTGCCGACGGAGTCTGCGCCGATGGCGACCGTGACGCCGTGCTGCAGCGCCCGCCAGGTGACCGGGTCGCCGCCCTGCCCCATCTCGCTTTCGGCCGAGACGACGATCTTCACTCCTGCCGAGGCCAACAGGTCGAGTTCGTCGCCGGAGAAGCTCTGGCCGTGGGAGAGCAGCAGGTCCGGCCCCAGCAGTCCGTGACGCGCCAGACCGGCGATCCAGGAAGCACCGCCCGAGAGCGCGCCCGACCCGGCATGGGTCGTCGTCGTGCGCACGCCGAGCGCGCGGGCAAGTCCCAGGTCCTCCTCCGTGCAGGACCAGGGCAAACGGTCGAGGTTGCGGACCGTGATGCCCATGGTGACGCGGCGGTCGTCGCTCGCCAGCCGCCCCCGGCGCAGCGCCGTCGCCTCGTCGCGGTGCCAGGGCTGGCTGGGGCAGAGGTCGACGACACCGGCGGGGCGGCCGTCCGGGAGTTCCGGCGCGCCTTCCAGGCCATAGGCAAAGACGGCGCGGATGCCGCTTTCCTCCAGCGCGTCGATGCAGGCATCGGCGGCGCCCGGCGCGGTGCTGGCGTCGTGGAAGTCGAGCAGCGTGGTGACGCCGGCCTCCAGGGCCTCGCAGCAGCCCGCCAGCGTGGCGGCGTGGTGGTCCTCCGCCGTAAACAGGTTGCGCCGGCCCCAGAACGTCTCCACCAGGTAGCTCGACCAGGTGCCGTCCGAGACTGTGCCGCGCATAAGGGTCATCCAGAGGTGACGATGGGCATCGATCAGCCCAGGCAGGGCGATGCGCCCGACACCGTCGATGACATCCGCGTCGCCCACCCCAAGGTCCGGCCCGACCGCGAGGATGCGCTCGCCCTCGATCAGGATGTCGGCCCGCGGCAGGGTGCCGATAGCGGGGTCCACGGAAATGACCGTGGCGTTGCGGATGAGGCGTCGAATCGGCATGGCGGCTCCCGACGGCAGAGCGGCTACAGTCACGCCCGCCTATGCCCCGGTCAAGGCAGGATCGGCAACCGGTCTACTTGCGGAACCAGCCGAACAGGGCAAGGGCAAGCCCGACCGCCACCGGCAGCCAGAAGAAGAGCATCGCCTCTCCGGTGAACCAGACGATGCCGGGCTTGCTGTTGCTGGTCGACCAGCTTGCCGCCATGCCGTTGAGCCATATCCAGAAGAATAGGGCGCCTCCGGCTATGGCGGCCCCGAGCAGCATCAGAAAAATGCGCATGGCGTGTCGCTCCCTCGGCACGATGTGCGGGGCCTGCGGCCCCGCGGGACATCGCCATTGTGCGCCGATGCATGTCCGTGCGCCACGAGCACCGCGAACCAGCCCGCGCTGCAACAGAGCAGGGCATGGCAGGCGGCCGGAATATCCTGAAAGGAGAGGCCGAGGGTGGTGGGCACGACTGGGATTGAACCAGTGACCCCTACGATGTCAACGTAGTGCTCTCCCGCTGAGCTACGCGCCCATCCCTCGGAGAAGCCGGTACATAACCAAGCTCGGCGCGCTTGGCAACAGGGGCTTTTGCCCCTTCCTCAGTCTCCGCTGCCGCGGGCGGCCTCGGTGGCGGCGGCTTCGGTGAAGGGGACCTTCGCCGTGATGGTGAGGCCATAGCCCTCGATGCCGCGGTAGTGGGCGGGATTGTTGGTCAGGATGCGGAAGGAGCGCAGGCCGAGATCGTAGAGGATCTGCGCGCCCGTGCCGTACTGGCGCCAGTCCGAGCCGGTCAGCAGGTTGGTCTCCTTGTCGTCCTGGTCGTAGATGCGCTTGCGGTTGAGACCCAGGCCCCAGCCCTCCGCGCCGCGCAGATAGACGAAGACGCCCGCGCCTTCCCGCGCGATCCGCTCGATCGCCAGGTCGACCAGGCTGCGGCCGTTGCCGCGCAGCGGGCCGAAGACGTCGTCGAGCGCGCTGGCGCTGTGCACGCGCACCAGCACGTCCCGGGCCTTGCGCAGGTCGCCGTGGACCAGGGTCAGGTGCTCGGTGCCGTCGATCAGACTGCGGTAGATGCGCGCCTCGAACATGCCGTGGCGCGTCGCGAAGGGCTCGGTCTCGACCAGTTCGACGAGCTTCTCCGTGCTGCGCCGGTAGGCGATGAGATCGGCAATGGAGATCAGCAGCAGGTCATGCTCGCGCGCGAACTCGATAAGGCGCGGCAGGCGCATCATGGTGCCGTCGGGCTCGACAATCTCGCAGATCGCGCCTGCGGGGTAACAGCCGGCAAGGCGCGCGAGATCGACAGCGGCCTCGGTATGGCCGGCGCGGGTCAGCACGCCGCCCTCGCGGGCGCGCAGCGGGAAAATGTGGCCGGGCCGGGCAAAGTCGCCCCCGCGCACCTCGCGGTTGCCGCCGTCGCCGGCCAGCGCGCGGATCGTCTTGGCGCGGTCGGAGGCGGAGATGCCCGTGGTGGTGCCGTAGCGGTAATCGACGGACACGGTAAAGGCCGTGCTGTGGCTTTCCGTGTTGTTGGAGACCATCTGCGGCAGGTCCAGCTCGTCCAGCCGCTCGCCCTCCATGGGCGTGCAGAGCAGGCCGCGGGCGTGCATGGCGATGAAGGCGACCGCCTCGGGCGTCACCTTGTCGGCGGCCATGACGATATCGCCCTCGTTCTCGCGCGATTCGTCATCGACCACGACAAGCATCCTGCCTTCGGCGATCGCGCGGATCGCCTCGTCGATGGGGGCAAAGGGGCTCGTCTCGCTCATGGCTGCGCCATCCGGAAATAAAGTGGCCCGCCGCCTATCACGCGGCCAGCAGGTTGTCGATCACATGGGCCAGGCGATTGAGGTGGAAGGCAGGCTCCAGCGTATCGTCGGCCAGCACCGTGCGTGCGCCCTCCTTGAGCGGCAGGACGCGGAAACCCTCCAGGAAGAAGATGCGCAGGCCGGGCACGGCGGCGGCGGCGCGGCGGGCGAACTCCGGCCCGTCGACCCCGTCCATGTCGGCCTGGGCGATCAGGATGTCGAAGGCGCCCGGCATCAGCAGGCCCACGGCCTCGCGCGGGCAGGTCACGGGCAGAACGCCGTGGCCCATGCGGGTCAATTGCCGGGAAAGGTAGCCGCGCAGCACATCATCCTGGGTGGCAAGAAGGATGCGTGCCATCGCCCGCTCAGTCCTGCTCTGCCCGAGGGGACCGCCGTCCTGCCACAGGGCCCTGCGGCCCGGGGGATGACATCATCATGGCCCTAGTCTAAATCGGAGGCGTGACGCGCGCAAACGACAGCGAAGCCGGCACCGACCGCGATCCGGTCGTGATCCGGCGCCCCGAACGGCAGAGCCTGCCCGTGGTCGTCTCTTCGCCCCACAGCGGGCGGCGTTATTCCGCCGAATTCCTTGCCGCCAGCCGCCTGGACGCCCAGGCCATCCGCCGTTCCGAGGACGCCTTCGTCGACGAACTGGTGGCGCGCACACCCGAACTGGGATGCCCCCTGGTGGTGGCGCGGTTCCCCCGCGCCTATCTCGACGTCAACCGCGAGCCTTTCGAGCTCGACCCCACGATGTTCGACGGCGCCCTGCAGGGCCCGGTCAACAGCCGCAGCCCGCGTGTCCGCTCTGGGCTGGGCACCGTGCCGCGGGTCGTGGCGGGCGGCGCGGAGATCTACCGCACGCGCCTGCCGGCCGCCGAGGCGCGGGCGCGCCTGGAGGGCTGCTACCTGCCCTATCACGCCGCACTCGCCGAACTGATGGAGGAAACCCGCAGCCGTTTCGGCGCGGCCTGCCTGATCGACTGCCACTCCATGCCTTCGGTCGGTCACGAGGGCGCGGCGCGCGCACGCGTCGACATAGTGCTGGGCGACCGTTTCGGCGCCTCCTGCGGCCGCGCGCTCACCGAGGCGGCCAGCGCCAGCCTGCGCGCCAGCGGCCTTTCCGTGCGGCGCAACGACCCCTACCCCGGTGGCTTCATCACCGAACACTACGGGCGCCCCGAGATGGGCCTGCACGCCTTGCAGGTGGAAATGAACCGCGGCCTCTACATGGACGAGAAGGCCCTGGCCCGCGGCCCCGGCATGGCCGCGCTGGCGGCCTCTATCGAGACGCTGGTCGCCGACATGGGCCGGGCCATGCTGGCGCTCGTCCGGCCGGCCGCCGCCGCGGAGTAGGCCCCATGGACCCGGTCGAGGCCGCCTTTCGCCAGGCCCAGCAACAGCATCAGGCCGGCAACGCCGCGGCCGCGCGGGCGCTTTACGACAAGGTGCTGGCAAGGATTCCCGGCCATCCGGGCGCGCACCATGGCTGCGGCCTGCTGCTGCTGGCCCAGGGCCGCACGCAGGAGGCGCTGAGCCACCTCGACCAGGCGGTGAAGGCGGCACCCGGGCGCCCGCTCTACCGCTTCAACCACGGCCTGGCGCTCAGCCGTGCCGGACGCACGGAGGCGGCGGTGGAGGCCTATCGCCATGCCGTGCGCCTCAAGCCCGATTTCGCGGACGCCTGGAACAACCTGGGCCTGCTGCTGGACGGCAAGCCCGGAGAGGCCGAGGACGCCTTCTCCTCGGCCGTCGCCGCCAACCCCAACCATGCCGCCGCGCGCATCAACCTTGCCCGCCTGTTGTGTGCCGGGCGTCGCCGGGACGACGCCGCGGCGACCCTGGCGCCGGTGCTGGCCCTGGCTCAGCCACCCGCCGAGGCGTGGTTCCTGCAGGGCACCATCGAGGAGGACGAGCAGCGCTTCGAAGCGGCCATCGCCTGCTACCGCCGCGCCCTGGAGCGCGACGGCACGATGCGCCAGGCGCGCAACAACATCGGCACCGCGCAGCTCGGCCTGCGCCATTACGGCGAGGCGCGCGCCACCTTCCACGGCATGTTCGCCGAGCGGCGCGGGCCCCTGCGCGACGATCCCGGCGCCTTCGATCCCTCGGCGGTGCGCGGCGGGCCGCAGACCAGCCTGCGCACCTGCCGGGCCCGCCTCGAGGATGCCGCCGAACAGCTCCGCCACATGACCGGCGCGGGCGTGCTCGATGCAAGCTGGGAGGACGCTGCGGCGCTCTACGATGCGGCCTCAGCCGAACTCGATGCCCGCGGCCTCGACCCGGCCAGGCCGCAGGTGCTCGACGGCGAGGCGGCACAGGCGATTGCGGGCATGCACGAACACGCCGTGCGTTTCGCCGATACCGACATCGGAGGCGGCCCCGCCATCGGCCAGGGCAACGACTGGCGCGCCATCGAACAGGGGTTCCTGGCCAGCCCCACCTCGATCACCGCCATCGACGGCTTTCTCTCGCAGGAGGCCCATCTGGCGCTGCAGGCCTTCTGCCGGGAATCGACGATCTTCTTTGGCCACAACGCCACCGGCTACGTCACCTCCTACATGGCCGACGGCTTTGCCTGCAGCCTGCTCTACCGCATCGCGGAAGAACTGCAGGCGCTGATGCCGACCGTGCTGGGCGGGCGCCACCTGCACAACATGTGGGTCTATCGCTACGGCGCAGAGGGCAACGGCGTGGAGGCCCATACCGACGATGCCGCGGTCACCTTCAACTTCTGGATCGGTCCCGAGGACGCGAGCCTCGACCCCGACCATGGCGGCCTCGTGCTCTACGCCAGGGAACAGCCGCTCGACTGGGACTGGACCGACATCAACCTGCGCAAGAACGCGCCCGACGTGAAGGCGCGCATCGGCGCCTTCCTGGCCGATGCCGAACAGGTGACGGTGGCGCACCGGCCCAACCGGGCGGTGCTGTTCGGCTCCAACATGTTCCACCGTTCCGACCGCTTCGCTTTCCGCGAGGGATTTGCCAACCGGCGCACCAACGTCACGCTGCTGTTCGGCGAGCGCGGTACCTGAGCGACATCCCCAGCCGCGCAGAAACCTTCATCGCGGTGACATCGGGTTGTCACCTGCGGCCGCCATGGTGTGTCCCGACGGCGCCACCGCCCACGCACATTCCCAGAGACGGCGCCGCTTCGCGATCGCAGCCCTTGCGATCCAGGATCGCGTCCCTGCGATCCAACCCCGCCTGCCTTGCCTGAGGGACCGGCTTGCCGGTCCCTCTCTTTTTGCCCGCGGCGTTTGACCGCCGCGCCACGGCAGGTCTAGCGTCGCGCCGCACAGATCAGGGAAATGCACATGGCAGTCGACGACATCGAGGTGGTGACCCAGTACCCGCGCAAGGTGCGCGAGATCGAGAACACCTGGATCACCCTCTCGGACGGCGTCAGGGTCGCCGCCCGCATCTGGCTGCCCGAGGATGCCGAGAGCGATCCGGTACCGGCGATCTTCGAGTTCCTGCCCTATCGCAAGCGCGACGGCACCGCCGACCGCGACGAACTGACCCACCCCTACTACGCCGGTCACGGTTATGCCTGCGTGCGTGTCGACATCCGCGGCTCGGGCGAATCCGACGGCATCCTGGAGGACGAGTACCTCAAGCAGGAGCAGGACGATGCGCTGGAGATCCTGCAGTGGATCGCCGCGCAGCCCTGGTGCACGGGCAAGTGTGGCATGATCGGCATCAGCTGGGGCGGCTTCAACGGCCTGCAGGTCGCCGCACGGCGCCCGCCGGAGCTCAAGGCCATCGTCACCATCGCCTCGACCGACGACCGCTACAGCGATGACATCCACTACATGGGCGGCGTCTTGATCAACGACACCATGTCGTGGGGCGCGACCATGCTGGGCCTCAACACGCGCCCGCCCGACCCCAAGCTGGTCGGCGAGAAGTGGCGCGAGCTCTGGATGGACCGCCTGAAGGCGAACGACCCCTGGGTGCTGCAGTGGCTGCCCCACCAGCGCCGCGACGCCATGTGGCAGCACGGCTCGGTGATCGAGAACCACGCCGATATCGAGGCCGCGGTCTATGCCGTGGGCGGCTGGGCCGACGGCTATTCCAACACCGTGCCGCGCCTGCTGGCGGGGCTCAAAGGCCCCAAGAAGGGCCTCGTCGGCCCCTGGGCGCACAAGTACCCGCATTTCGCGGTGCCGGGCCCGCGCATCGGCTTCCTGCAGGATACCCTGCGCTGGTGGGACCACTGGCTGAAGGGCATCGACACCGGGATCATGGACGAGCCGGAATACCGCGTCTGGATGCAGGACCATGTGGCGCCCGCCACCTGGTATGGTGAGCGGCCCGGCCGCTGGGTCGCAGAGGCGAACTGGCCCTCGCCCAACATCAAGCCGCGCACCCTGCACCTCAACGCTGACGGCCGCCTGGGCGAGAACGCGGCCGGGGGCGCCGACGCGATCATCCACACGCCGATGACCATGGGCCTGCGCCAGGGCGAGTGGTGCGGCTACGGCCTGGTGCCCGACAGCCCCGCCGACCAGCGCGAGGATGATGGCTGTTCCGTCGTCTTCGAGACGGCGCCGCTGGAGGCCCCGCTGGAGATCATGGGCGCGCCGGTGCTGGAACTCGATGTCTCGGCCGACAAACCCAACGCTTTCGTCGTCGCACGCCTGTCGAGCGTCGCGCCCGACGGCGCCTCGACCCGCGTCACCTATGGCGTGCTCAACCTCACCCACCGCGACAGTCACGAGAACCCCGAGCCGCTGGAGCCGGGAAAGACCTATCGCGTGCGCATCCAGCTAAACGACATCGCCCAGCAGTTCCCGGCCGGCAACCGCATCCGTGTGGCATTGTCCAACAGCCTGTGGCCGCTCTTCTGGCCCTCGCCGGAGCCGGTGACGGTGACCATGGCGACCGGCACCAGCACGCTGACCCTGCCCACGCGCGAACCGCGCGACGAGGACGGCAAGCTGCGCCCCTTCGGCCCGCCCGAGAGTGCGCGGCCGGTGGATGTCACCCAGACCGCGCGCGGCGGCTACTCACGCCGTGTCGAGCGTGACGATACCAACGGTTATGCCTGCGTCACCGTGATCAGCGATGCCGGGATGAACCGCTTCAACAAGCTGGACGGCTGGGAAGTGGGCGCCAGGGTCGAGCAGCGTTTCTCGATCACCGAGGGCGACCCCACCTCCGCGCGTATCGCGATCAACATCACCTGGCGCTTCCGCCGCCCGGGCGATGATTTCGATGTGCGGACCGAGACCCGATCAACCCTTGCCTGCACGAAGGAGGACTGGCTGTTCTGGGCCGACTGCGAGGCCTTCGAGAACGAGCGGCGCGTCTATGGCAAGAGCTGGAACGAGGCGATCCCGCGCGATCTGAACTGACGCGCGAGAGAAACAGGGAGGAAGGGTGACATGAGCAATCCGGGCCGCTGCCTGTGCGGCGGGGTCACTTGGGAAGTGACGGACGAACCGTCATCCTCCTCGCACTGCCATTGCAGCATGTGCCGCAAGGCCCATGGATCAGCCTTCGCCACCTACTGGACCGTGGCCCACGACGACCTGCGCTTCACCAGCCCGACCGACGGCATCGTGCGCTTTGATGCCTCCGGCTCGGCGCTGCTGACCCGCGCCTTCTGCGGCACCTGCGGATCCGTGGTGCCTCAGGGCGACGGGCAGTCCTGGTCGGTGCCGGCCGGCGGCCACGACCATGGGCCCGCGGCGCAGATGGAGATATTCGTGGCGAGCCATGCGCCCTGGTTCACGCTGACCTCGAACCTGCCGCGTCATGACGCCTATCCGGAGGCGAGCGGACTGCCGAGTATCGAGCGGCCGAAACCTGCGCCGCGCGGCCAGGACAAGGTCGGTGGAAGCTGCCTTTGCGGCGCGGTCGCCTACGAGGTCGCCACCCCGTTCAGGATGGCGCGCAACTGCCATTGCTCCCGCTGCCGCCACGGCCGCTCCGCGGCCCACGCGAGCAACGCCTTTGCCGGATTTGACGACGTGACCTACCTGAAGGGCGAGGACAAGCTCGTCACCTACAAGCTGCCGGAGGCCCGCTTCTTCGCCCAGACCTTCTGCCGCACCTGCGGTTCCCTGATGCCCCGGCGCGACCCCGAGCGGAAGATCGCGGTGGTGCCGATGGGCAGCCTTGACGACGATCCCGGCATACGTCCAGGCGATCACATTTACGTCGCCTCGAAGGCCGGCTGGTTCACCATCACCGATGATCTGCCGCAACATCCGGAAGGTCCGCCGCCGCAGTAACGCGGAGAGGTCGGACCATCCACGCTTTCTTGGACGAATGTCCGACAGAAGGGTTGACACAAAACCCGATCCATCGCCCGATGGGGTCATCATGCTGCTCTACACGTTCCGACGCCTGGGACTGGCGGTACTTATCGTGTGTCTCGCGATGCTCCTGTTGCTCGCGGCGATTCACATGGTGCCTGGAGACCCCGCAGGCATTGCCCTTGGCCCCCGCGCGACGCCGGAGATGCGCGAAGCGTTCAAGGTCAAGATGGGCCTCGATCAGCCCTTCTTCGTGCAGTACTTCACCTTCCTGAAGAACGTCGTCACCGGCGACCTTGGCGTCGATGTCTGGTCGAACCGGCCGGTCGCCACGATGATCGGCGAGCAGCTGCCCCATACCATCGCCCTGGCGATCGCCGGCCTGGGCTGGTCGATCCTGATCGGCATTCCCATGGGCTGTTTCTCGGCGGTTCACCGCAACAGCTGGATCGACAAGCTGACCGGCGTGCTCTCGGTTGGATGCATCGCCATCCCGTCCTTCATCGTCGGGCTCTACGCCCTGCTCCTGTTCGCGGTGAACCTGCGATGGTTTCCGGCCATCGGCGCGGGCGACAGCGGCGATCTGGGCGATCAGGCGATGCATCTGGTGCTGCCCGGCCTTGCTGTGGGCCTGGGCTGGGTCGGCTATCTGGCGCGTTTCGTGCGTACCTCGATGCTGGAGGTGCTGGGCGAAAACCATATCCGCATGGCGCGGGCCTATGGCTTGCCCAGTCGGCGCATCACCTATGTCTATGCCCTCAAGCTCGCCATCCTGCCGACCATCGCCTTGCTGGGCGTCGGCGTGGGCGGCCTGATCTCCGGCGCCGTGTTCGCCGAGATCATCTTCGCCCGGCCGGGCGTGGGCAAGATGGTGGTCGATGCCGTGAACACCCGGAACTATCCCATCGTCATGGGCGGCGTGCTGGTGACGACCATGCTCTTTGCCCTTTCGACCCTGCTGTCGGACCTGCTGGCAGCCTGGATCGATCCACGCGTGCGGCAGGGGCTGTAGCCATGACGACCGCGATCGAAGCCACCGAGGCCGGCGCGCCGATCCGCCGCGAGCCCCGCTTTTCCTGGCTCTGGCAGCTGCTGCGCGATCCGCTGGGCTGTTTTGGCCTGATCCTGGTGCTGCTGATCGTGCTTGCCGCGGTCGGCGCCGACGTCCTCTCGCCCTACGACTACAAGGCGCTCGACATCAAGGCGCGGCTCGCCGCCCCTTCGTTCGAACACCTTCTTGGCACCGACAATCTGGGCCGCGACACCTTCAGCCGCATTCTCTTCGGCGGCCGTATCGCCCTCTATGTGGCGCTGGTCTCGGTTGGCGGCTCGCTGGTTCTGGGACTGATCCTGGGCATGCTGGCAGGCTACGGCCCGCGCTGGCTCGACAACGGGCTCATGCTGCTGTTCGACGCCGTGCGCGCCTTCCCCGTCATCATGTTCGCCCTGGCGGTGATCACCGTGGTGGGACCGAGCCTGGAAACCATCATCTTCGTCGTCATCGTCACCAGCGTTCCGGGCTACGCCCGAATAACGCGTGCGGCGACCCTGTCGCTGAAGAACACCGAGTTCATCCTGGCCGAGCGTTCGCTGGGCGCGGGCACGGTGCGCGTGATGGTCTCGCACCTGCTGCCCAACCTGATCGCGCCGCTGCTGATTCTCGCCAGCATGGACATCCCGGTGGTCATCACCATCGAGGCGGGCCTCTCCTTCCTCGGGCTGGGCGTCAAGCCGCCGACACCCTCCTGGGGCTCGATCCTCAACGACGGCTACTCCTTCATCCGCAACACGCCCTGGCTGGTCATCGCCGGCGGCATCCCGCTGATCATCACGACCCTGGGCTTCACCTTCCTGGGCGAGGCGCTGCGCGACGTGTTCGACCCGAAGATGAAAAAAGACCGATGAGCGGCAACGACCACGTCCTGGACGTCCGCGACCTCTCGGTCAGCTTCCGTACGGCGCGCGGCAAGGTCCGCGCCCTGCGCCACGTCGACATCAACGTCCCCAAGAACAAGATCGTCGGCATCGTCGGTGAATCCGGCTGCGGCAAGTCCACGCTGATCAACACCGTGCTGCGCCTGCTCGCGCCCAATGCGGTGATCGAGGACGGCTCCCAGGTCATCTTCCAGGGTGACGACGTGCTGGAGATGAACAACAGCCAGCTCACGGACCTGCGTGGCCAGCGCATCTCCATGGTCTTTCAGGACCCGATGACGGCGCTCAACCCGGTGATCTCCATCGGCACGCAGATGACCGACATCCTCTATCGCCAGAAGATTTCGATGGCAGAGAAGAGGAAGCGGGCGGCCGACATGCTGTCCCAGGTCGGCATTCCCGATGCCGTGCGCCGCCTGGACGATTATCCCCACCAGTTCTCCGGCGGCATGCGCCAGCGCATCTGCATCGCCATGGCGCTGATGATGAACCCTTCCCTGCTGATCGCCGACGAGCCGACCACGGCGCTCGACGTGACGCTGGAAGCCCAGATCATCCACCTGATGAAGGAGCTGCGGGAAAAGTTCGAGTGCTCCATGCTCTTCGTCAGCCACAACCTGGGCCTGATCGCCGAACTGTGCGACGAGGTGATCGTCATGTACGCCGGCGAGGTGGTCGAGCAGGGCGAGGTCCACGACCTGTTCCACCGCGCCCAGCACCCCTACACGCGCATGCTGCTGGAATGCGATCCCGCGCGCATCGAGGAGACGCGCAAGGAACTGCCGACCATCTCGGGCAGCGTGCCGGACCTCATCGACCTGCCCAGGGGCTGCATCTTCTCGCCGCGCTGCCCGCGCCGCTACG